>JBOHSP010000278.1:0-12840 GCA_050733275.1 Gemmatimonadales bacterium | reverse complement strand
GGCTTCGGCACGTACGATCCGGCCCCGCCGTACTGCCCCGGCCCGCCGCGGCGCCTGCCCAGGTGGGCGCGCGGGCTGGTGGACGATCCCTGCCCGCTGACGCTGGTCGAGTAGCCACAGCCCCGGCCCGCGCCATCCCGTCGCCCGTCGGCGTTCGCGTCGCCCGTCGTCTGTTTGCCTCCGCGCACCGCGTATCTTCCGGTCGTGACCGCTACCTTGATCGGCCACGACGGCGCCTGCACACCCGCACAGGTCGGCGACGATCTCGCCCGAGCGCTGGCCGCCCTCCTCTGCCGTGGCCTCGGGCATCGAGCCGGTGCCGGCGACCCCTGCGCGGCCTGCCTCACCGCCGGGCGCACGCTCGCCCCGCCGGTGGGGCGCACCCTGTTCGCGTGTCGCAGCGGGGAGCGGATCGGCGCGCGCGGGATTCCGCGGCCCCTCACGCCGGCGGACTACGAGGTGCTCGGCCGCAGCCTTGCGCTGCTCGAAACGCTGGCGGGCACAGCGGCGCCGCAGCGCGCGAACGGAGCCGGGGTCCGCCGGTAGCGTCCGCGGCCTGATGTCGTGGGAGTCGGCTACTCGATCTTCGTGGATTCCGGCGACGGCTTCATGCGCAGGTGCCCGTGGCTCTTGAGGAACCGCAGGTCTGCGCACATCCGGTCCAGCAGCGACGAGTTCTTCTCGGACGGCGTCCCGGATGGCGGGGTAGATGCTGGCGAGGACGGCACTGGCTTTTGCTCCACGGGCGTTCCTCCACGTTCCTGCACCTTCATGAAGCTAGCGAGCTCGCGGAGTCGCCGACGAGTCGCGCTCGCCGGGGCACACCGGGGGCACACCGTTCACCAGCCCCGCATCAGCGCTGCACTTAGCCACGCCCGGCGGTTTTAGAATCCGCTGTGGGGCGCAGTCAGGCGCTTCGGCGCGCACCATCGGGGCACGCACGCGCCGACCCGCTTGCACGTTACCTTGGTCCCGGATAGGAGGGGAATGGGCGTTCTATGAAGCTTCCGAACAGCGGAGACGACTGGTCAAATCTGAGCCCGTGGGAGCAGGTGGCCTGGGCGCTCGAAGCGGTAGCGTTGCCGAAGGCTCGGGCGCTCGCTGACAACCCGCACCCAGATGATGCCAGAGTCGATCAGGCGGAAGTGTGGCTCACTCTCTTTCGGGCCCTTCAGGCCAGCGGGCTTAATGTGAGCCTTGGGGATCGGGAGAGGTTGGAGACGGCGATGGAGCGAGGTTACGCGGACAAGATCCGGGTGATCGTAAGCCTGACGGACCCCTGGCCCATGCCCGGAAACCCCATCGGCTAGTCCACGCCCCACTCGAAGTTGCGCTGGCCCGGCGGGCGGTGCGGCTTGCTGCGGCCGGTGGCCTCGTACGTTGCCCGGCACAGCTCCTGCCAGGTCGGCTCCTTGTCGTCCCGTGGCGGGCCAGCTCGCATCGGCCGGCTCGCGACTCCGTACCGCAGGCAGTCATAGCCGTCGTCACCGCCCTCTCCTGTGTCGGGGTTGGCGTTCAGCTTGAGCACGTCCTCCGGGTCGCCTGGATCACAAACCATCGTCTCGAGCTGATCGAACAACCAGAGGTTGCCTTCGGTCCGCATGAACGTGAGCCGCGGCAGCCCGTCGGTGCCGTTCGGCCCCCGCCCGCGCCAGGCCAGCGCATGTCGCAGGTTGTTGAGTCCATGCCGGCGGTCGATGTTCGCCTCGCTGAGATGGACCCCGCACTCCGCGAACTGCTCCGCGATGCTCGGGGTATCCTCGCCGCGCGCCCGAACCTCGGCCCAGCAGTCGTGTCCCGCGACGATGTACCCCAGCCGCTCCACCGGACAGCGATCGCGGATGCGCTCGGCGATCTCCCACGGCAGGTGCCGACGACCGCGGATTGTGTCGCAGCAGACCACGTTGCCGTCCCCGTCCACCGCGAAGTGTGTGAACACCCACGGGTGCGCGTAGCCCCAGTCGAACGCGCCGAACCGGGTCCAGTGCGCCGGCGGCTCGAACACGTCGCAGAAGTGCATCGCGCGATCGAGCTCCGAGAGCGCGAGGCCGGTCCCGGCCGACCAGTCACCATCGAGTAACTGGCGGCGCAGCATCTCCGGCAGCGAACGGAGCTGCGCGACGTAAGCCGGGTTGTTCACGAGGATCGTGGGATTGTCGCTCACCCGGGCGGGCACGAACCGGCGCGTTAAGCCCGTCTCGGGATCAGTGTAGAGGCGCCGTCCGCCGTCCGTCGCGTCGATGAACCTCCGCTTGAGCCACCCATGCCCAGGGCCGCCGGGGTTCGCGCTGGCGCGCATCATCGGCACGAGCGAGGGATGCTTCGGCCGACAGCGAGAGATGAGAAACGTCCAGACCCGGGGATCGGCGAGGTTCCCAATCTCATCGAACGCGATGTAGGTGAACTCCTGCCCTTGGTAGCGCTGCACGTCCGTGAAGGAGGCGCAGTAGCCGAACTCGAACGCCCCACCCGAGGCAAAGCGCCACCGATGGTCGCGCTCGTTCCACTCGCCCCCCAGCCGCGGGAAGATGTCCGCGGCGCGGTCCATCAGCTCGCGAAGCTCGGGGAAGGACTGGCGCAGGAGAAGTGCCCGGTAGTGCGGGGAGCGGATCTGGCGGAGCCCACCGAACAGCAGCGCGTCCGACTTCCCGCCGCCTGCGGCGCCGCCGTAGAGCGCCTCGAACTCCGTGGCGGCGAGGAACGCGGTCTGCGGCCCCGGGTGCGGGCGCCAGACGGTCTCGCGGTTAGGGTGTGAGGGCATCGGGAGCGCCAATCCGCCGCTCGTTGAGCATCGGCAGCTCCACGACGGCGACCTGAATCGTCGGCTGATGGGCGAGTGTGCCGATCATCTCCGCGAGCAGCTCGAGGTTCCCGCGTGCCTGTTGCACCGCGGCGAGGGCGGTCCGCGGGTCCTTGGCCGCTTCCAGAATCGCCAGCGTCTTGGCCTGGAGCGCCTGCATCTGCGCCAGCAGGTCGCCCGCCGACGCGACCTCCCTGGCCTCCTGAGCCTTGACCAGGTGCGCCGGCAGGTGGTCGGCTTTGTGGCGCGCCAGGGCGTCCTTGGATACCGCGACACGTCGCGCTATGTCGCGCAACGGCTCACCGGCGAGCAGGGCTTCGTCAATGGCAGCGCGATCAGCGTGACGGCAGATCGTGCAGACGCGCGGCATGGCTTATCCGACCGCGCGCGTGGCGCGCGAGGGAGGCCCGGGGGAAGCTCGGAGGCCGGAGGCGACCTGCGGGAGCGCAGGGGGAGCGTCGGGGAGCGTGGCGAGCATCGCGTGGGGAACGAGTGGCTGCGGGCCGCCGACCGTAGCGCGTCGGAGCGGGAGGAGCGCGGCCAGCTTCGCCGTGCTCAGTTTTCCGGCGCCTTGCCTCGCCGACGCGCGTCGCGCTGTTGGTCCTCGGTGATGCCGCACACTTCCTGGAACTTCGCCACGGCCCGACCCGCGCCGATCGTGGCCACGCGAACTCCACTCGGCGTGGCGCGGAAGCGCGTGACGGCGCACGAAATGCACACGCGCGGGATCGCGCCGCCCAACCGTCGCTCCAAGCCCTCGGCCACAGTTTCGATGTCGCGGGGGCACTCGATGGCACGTACGCAGTCGGCGCAGACGGCCTCGCTCAGACTCTCGCCGGGCAACGGGCCCGGTCGCCGGTTCCAACAGACGTAGAGCACTCGTTCCGCCTCGTCGTCGTGCTTCGGTATCTCGTGCAAGGGAGCCCTCCCGTGTGGTGGGGTAGTGTGCCCCGCGTGTGCCCCAGACCGGTGCGACGCCACGCGACGGACGCCACAACAGAAGGCCCGTAAGCCCTTGCGGCTGTAGCGTGTTGTCGCGTAGCGTTGCAGGGGTAACACTTGGATGCGACCTTGAAAACCGGCGGGCGCAAGCCCTTACAGGTTCGAATCCTGTGCCCTCCGCTGACCCACTCACGCGCCCTCCCGCTCAGCCCGGAGGTTGCCTATGTGCACTCCTGCTGCCGTCGCCCTCGCGCTGCCCGCCGTGCTGCTGCTGCCCTTCCCGATCAGCGGGCAAACGCCGGCCGTCACGCACTACGAAACCACATACACCGAGCTGCGCGCCGCCCGGCCCCAGCGCGATGGCGTCGCCACCGTACGCCGCCTGGTGTTGCGCCGCGACGTGCTCGAGCTGCGGCTCGATTCCGGCACGGTCCAATTGTTCACGCCCGTGGCGGGCCGCACGATCGTGGCGGCATTCACGGGCCGGGGCAGCGTCTCGTTCGTGCCGCCGCTCGCGATCGAGCGGGCCCATCTGCGCCGCGTGATGGACGATTCGACGATCGCGGGGCCGATCGACGCCGCCGTCCTGGTGTTCACCGACTCGACGCTGTCGGAGTTGCGCCGCGCCGGGCCGTTCGGCCCCGGGTCGCCCGCGGGCGATGCGGGCGGGCACGCCGACGAGGCGTTCGAGTACCTCATCGACGGCCGCGCCCACACCGCCGATCCGGGGCTGATGATGCGTCTGCTCAGCGACTCGATCACTGACCAGGGATTCTTCGCGGCCTACATCAAGCGCGCCGAGGGCGAGGGCGTGCTGGTCCGGATCGATCCCTACGACATCGAGGAGATCCAGCTGTTGCGCCGCGGCCGCCTCCAGGACCAGCGCACCGAGACCGTCTGCCAGTTCGAGCGGGCCGCGGACCTGGCGCGCGGCGACGCCGCCCCGGACACGCGTCCCGAACCGTTGTCGGTCGACGAGTACACGATCGAGGCCACGATCGACGGGAACTACAAGTTCTCCGCGACGGCGGCGCTGCGCATCACCGGGCGCCGCGACCGGCACCGCTGGGTGCCGCTGCTGCTCTTCAACGAGCTCGAGATCGACGCCGTGACCGACAGCGCCGGGGCGCCGCTGCCGTTTTATCGGGGGGAGCACTCGCCCGAGCTGTGGGTGCAGCTCGACGCCCCGGCGGCCCCCGGGGACGCGCGCAGGGTGCGGGTCGCGTATCACGGGGATCTGATCGGATTCGGGTCGGCGCTCGACGCGTTCCTGCCGCCGTGGTGGGATGAGTCGCGCCGCCGCATGCCGCCCGTGCTCGACAGCTGGGCGTTCATCAAATCGACCGATACCTGGTACCCGCGCTACAGTTTCTGGCAGCCCGCCACCATGACGCTGACCTTCCACACCCCCAAGGACCTGCAGTTTGCGAGCATCGGGAAGCTGGTGGAATCGCGGGTCGAGGACGACGTCCGCACGACCCGCTGGGTGACCGAGGTGCCGACCCAGCAGGCGTCGTTCAACATCGGGAAGTTCGACGAGATCAAGGTGACGGACCCGCGGATCCCGCCGGTCACCGTGCACGTCAATCTCCAGGCGCACGCGAGCCTGCGCGCGTTCGTGCTGCACGCGCGCAACCCTGAGGAGTCCGTCACCGCCGACGTGACCAACAGCCTGGCGTTCTTCACCCAGGTCTTCGGCGAGCCGCTGTTCCAGCACTACTACGCCACCGAGATCCCGTACTTTCACGGCCAGGCTTTCCCCGGCATGATCCATCTCTCCTGGTGGACCTATCTCGGGATGTCGACGAACGGTGCCGACGAGAGCTTTCGGGCGCACGAGATGGCGCACCAGTGGTGGGGCATCGGGGTCGAGCCCGCGACCTATCGCGACGCGTGGATCTCCGAGGGGTTCGCGGAGTTCGCCGGCCTGTGGTACATGCAGATGGTCCTCCAGGACAACGACAAGTACTTCAAGCAGCTCCGCGAGGCCCGCGAGGAGATCCGCCGCCAGCGGAACAAGGCGATGCCGATCGGGCTGGGCTATCGCGCCCTCGAGAACTGGCAGGGGCGCTACAGTCTCGGCGTGTACCAGAAAGGCGCGTGGGTGCTGCACATGCTCCGCAACATGATGATCGACCTGCGCACCATGGACGAGGGCGCCTTCATGCGGATGATGCACGACTTCTATACGAGCTTTCGCGGCCGCCACGCCAGCACCCGCGACTTCCAGCGGGTGGTCGAGCGCCACCTGGGCCAGCCGTTGGACTGGTTCTTCCAGCAATGGGTGGACGGCACCGCGGTGCCGTCCTACCACTGCTCGTGGACGACGGAGCCGCGCGAGGGCGGCGGCTACACGCTGCGCATCCGCGTCCGGCAGGAAGACGTCCCGGACGACTTCCGGATGCCGCTGCCGGTCATCATCAAGTTCGCGGAGGGGCGGGCGCCGGTCCGGATCATGGTCAAGGGGCCGTTGAGCGAGGTCGCGCTCGCGGTGCCCGCGGAGCCTCAGGACCTCGAGTTCAACCCGTTCGAGTCGGTGTTGGCCGAGGTCGAGACGGAAGGCTGGCGCTGACGGTGTCCGCAGAGACGCCCCGGGAGCTGACGTTCCTCCTCGCGGGGCCCGAGCGCCGCGTACTGCGGGCCCTGGCGCGCCGCGTGCCGCGCCACATCCGCTCCAACCACCTCACCGCCCTCGGCACGCTCGCCGCCGCCGGCGCGGGAACCGCCTACGCCCTCACGACGCACGACCCGGCGTGGCTGTGGGCGGCGAGCGCGCTGCTGGCGGTAAACTGGCTGGGCGACAGTCTCGACGGCACGCTGGCGCGCGTGCGCGGCACCGAGCGCCCCAAGTACGGCTACTATCTCGACCACGTGGTGGACGCGGCCTCCACCGCCTTCATCGGGCTGGGGATCGGCCTGTCGCCGTACGTGAGCCTCGGCATTGCGCTCGGGCTCGTGGTGGTCTATCTCGCATTGTCCATCAATGTGTATCTCGAATCCACGGTGTTCGGCGTCTTCCGCATCGCCTATGGCCGCATCGGCCCCACGGAGGTTCGGCTGCTGCTGATCCTGCTCAATACCGCGCTGGTGTTCGCCGGGCCGATCGGCGCGATCGGCGACTGGGCCCTGGGCGCGCTGCTCGCGGGGATGGTGGCGCTGTTCGTGGGGCGGTTCGCGCGCAACCTCCACCGCCTCGCGCGGCTCGAGCCGCAGCGCTTCCGCTGGTGGGAGCGGTCCACCCCGCGCCAGTGATCGTGCGCACGCCGCCCGGCGCACCCGTTCTCTAAGCACCCTCTCTCACGCCCTCTCTCAGTCCGGTTCATGCCGCCCCCGCCCCCGACCGAGCTGGACTACGTCCTGCTGCTGTTCGCGCTGTTCGTGGCGCCGCGGTTCCTGCAGCGCTACGGGATGCCGACGGCGCTGACCAACCTCGCGCTCGGCGCGCTCGCGGGGCTCGCCCTGGGGCTGTTCACCCACGACCGCACCGTGGCGCTGCTCTCGACGCTCGGCATCGTGTCGCTGTTCCTGTTCGCGGGCCTGGAGGTGACGTTCGCCGAGCTGCGGCGGGAATCGGCGGTGCTGATCCAGCACATCGCGCTCGGCATCGCCGCGCTGCTCGGCGTCTCCCTCGGCGTGCAGTGGGCGCTGGAACTGCCGTGGCGCCCCGCGATGCTCGTGTCCCTCGCCCTGCTCACGCCGTCCACCGGGTTCATCCTCGACTCCCTCGCGTCCCTGCATCTCACGGATCAGGAGCGCTTCTGGACCAAATCGAAGGCGGTGGGCAGCGAGCTGGTGGCCCTCGGCGTGCTGTTCTTCACGCTCCAGTCCACCGGCGTCGGGAACCTGGCCGGCTCGACGCTGGCGCTGGCCGCGATGATCCTGCTGCTGCCGGTGGCGTTCCGGCTGTTCGCGGTGCGCATCGTGCCTCACGCGCCCAAATCGGAGTTCGCCTTTCTCCTGATGCTGGCGGTCGTCTGCGCGTTCATCACCCGCCGGCTGGGGGTGTACTACCTGGTAGGGGCGTTCGTCGTGGGCGTCACGGCGCAGCGATTCCGCGAGCGGCTGCCGGCGATGGCCTCCGAACAGATGCTGCACGCCGTCGAGGTGTTCGCGTCGTTCTTCGTCCCGTTCTACTTCTTCTACGCCGGCCTGCACCTGCGGCGCGAGGACTTCGGGCTGGGCGCGCTGCTCACGGCGACCGTGTTCGTGGTGACGATCCTGCCGCTGCGCATCGCGCTGGTCGCCGCGCACCGGCGGCTCGTGATCCAGGAGCCGCTCGCGCGGGGGGTGCGCATCGGCGTGGCGATGGTGCCGACGCTGGTGTTCACGCTCGTCATCGCCGAAATCCTGCGCGATCAGTTTCTGGTCTCGCGGCACGTGTTCGGCGGCCTGATCCTGTATACGCTGGTCAACACCCTCATTCCCGGCATCGTGCTGCGGCAGCCGCCCGCCGAGTTCCAGGTGCCGCACGCGCCCGAGTCCGGGATTGCGAGCCGCTGACCGCGCCGCCAAGCTTACCATGCGGAACGCCCCGGAGGGTGGCCACCATGCGTGATCCCGTCCTCGCCGTCGCCGCGACGCTGCTGCTCGCGGCTTCCCCTGTCGCCGCCGCGCAGACCGTGCGCGGCCAGCTGGTCGACAGCGTCACCCGGACGCCCCTCCCCGGCGCGTACTTGACGCTCATCGACGCCGCCGGCGTCGAGCGCGCCCGCGGCATCACCGATCATGCGGGACGGTTCACGCTCGCGGCGCCCGCCCCGGGGACCTACCGGGTGCGCTCCAAGCGCATCGGCTTCCAGCCGTACGTCTCCGCGCCGCTGCGGCTCGAGGCGGGACGGACGTACCGCCACCGCGCCGCGATCGACCCGGTGCCGATCGCGCTGGAGGAGATCGTGGTGGCGGGCGAGCGGCAGTGCGATCTCGCGGACCAGGGAGCCGGGGGCCCGGCGGTGGCGGCGCTGTGGGAGGAAGTGCGCGAGGCGCTGACCGCGGTCGCCTGGAGCGCGCGCGTCTCGGGCTACTGGTACGAGGTCACGATGTTCGAGCGCGACGTCACGACGGGCGGCCGCCGCGTCGGCCACGACTCGACGTGGCGAAAGACGGGCTACCAGCGCGCGCCGTTCCGCAGCGCCCCCGCCGGGCGGCTCGCGGACGAGGGCTACGTCGTGGTGACGGGGGACGACTGGATCTACTACGCGCCCGATGCGGATGTGCTCACCAGCGATCCGTTCGTGCGCACACATTGCTTCGAGACCCGCATCGGCGAGGACGAGACCGCCGGGCTACTCGGGCTCGCCTTCGAGCCGATACCGGATCGGCCGGTGCCGGACATCGCGGGCGTGCTGTGGATCAGTGAGGAGACCGGCGAGCTGCGCCATCTCGAGTTCGCGTACACGGACCTGCCGCAGGACGTGGTGGCGCCGCGGGCCGGGGGACGCGTCGAGTTCCTGCGCGTCCCCTCCGGCGCCTGGGTTGTGCGGGACTGGGTCATCCGGATGCCGCGCGCCGCCGTCCGCTATGCGAACTACGGGCCGGACCGGCCCGTGGTGACCGGCTTTCGCGAGTCGGGAGGACGGGCCGTGCGCATCACGGCGCGGGATGGCCGGATCCTGTTCGGCGACACCGCGGCGCCGCTGGCCCGCGCCCCTGCGGCGCCTCCGCCGCCGCGGGATTCCGTGCCGGTCGCCGATAGCGTCGCGCCCCAGCCGCCACCGGAGGTCGAGCCGCCCGATTCCGGGCCGCCGGATTCGGCGGACGAGCGGCCGGCGCGCCGGATCCAGGACCTGCTGCTCGAGGACGAGTTCCACGGCACCACGGCGACGGATGCGTACGAGCTGGTGCGGCAATACCGTCCCAGTTGGCTGCGGTGGCGTGGGCCGTCGAGCATTCGCAATCCCAACGCGGGTCGCCTCCAGGTGTACGTGGGTGGCATGCACTGGGGCGACGTGGTGTTGCTGCGGCAGATCCCGATCGGCGACGTGCTGGGGTTGCAGTACTACAGTGCCACGGAAGCGACCACGCGGTTCGGCACGGGACACAGCGGCGGGGTGATCCAGGTGCTGCTGCGGTGAACCGGCGAAGAAGCGAGGTACCCGGGCCGCGCTCCAGGAAGGTCCCACGGGAATCGAGCGTCCAGCCCGTCGGCGATGACCGTTTCCGGTTGTTGGTGGAAGCCATCAGCGACTACGCGGTGTTCATGCTGGACAGCGACGGCCATATCACGAGCTGGAACGCCGGCGCTGAGCGCATCACCGGGTACCGCGGGACGGAAGTCCTCGGCCGCCATTACGAACTGCTGTACCCGGCTGACGCCGGGGACGCCGGGGCCCCGCAACGCGAGCTGCAGGGCGCCAGCGCCGACGGCCAGCTCGAGACCGAGGGCTGGCGGGTCCGCAAGGACGGCACGCGGTTCTGGGCGAGCGTCGGCCTGAGCGCGATGCGGGACGCTCGCGGCCGGCTCGAGGGGTTCGCCAACGTGACGGCGGATCTCACCGAGCGGCGCCGCGTCGAGGACGCGCTGCGTCAGAGCGACGAGCGCTACCGGCTCCTGTTCGCCGTCAATCCGGTGCCCGCGTGGGTGTTCGATATGGAGACCCTCCGGTTCGTGGCGGTCAACGACGCGGCGGTGGCGAAGTACGGGTACACCCGGGAGGAGTTCCTGGGCATGACGATCCTGGACATCCGGCCGCCCGAGGACGTACCGGCGCTGCGCGCGGCGATCTCGCGCATCGCGATGGGGCGGGCGGGGGGCGGCACCTGGCGCCATTGCACGAAGGGCGGCGACGTCATCGACGTCGACATCACGTCGCATGTGCTGACCTTCGCAGGGCGTCCCGCCGAGCTGGTCCTCGCTCACGACGTGACCGTGCGCCGGAAGCTCGAGCAGACCCTGCGGGCCGGCGAGGAGCAGGCGCGGCGCAATGAAGAAACGGTGCGGCGTTATGCCGCCGAGCTGGAGACCGCCAACGCGGAGCTCGACGCCTTCGCCTACTCGGTGTCGCACGATCTGCGCGCGCCCTTGCGGAGCATCGACGGGTTCAGTCAGGTCGTGCTGGAAGACTCGGCTGACACACTGGACGAGGCCGGCCGGGATGCGCTGCGACGGGTGCGCGCGGCGTCACGGCGCATGTCCGACCTGATCGACGACCTGCTCACGCTCGCGCGCGTGACGCGGCATGAGATGCAACGCGAGGCGGTGGAGCTGAGCGCCCTGGCGGGATCGGTTCTGGCCGAGTGGCAGCAGCGCGAACCCGGGCGCCACGTGGACGTCGTGGTCGCGCCGGGACTGGTGGTTCAGGGCGATCCGCGCCTGCTCCGCGTGGCGCTCGAGAACCTGCTGGCGAACGCCTGGAAATACACCGGGAAGCGCGCGGAGGCGAGGATCGAGCTGGGCACCCTGGAGCGCGACGGCGCGCGCATCTTTTACGTCCGGGACAACGGCGCCGGTTTCGACATGCAGTATGCCGACCGGCTGTTCGGCGCGTTTCAGCGCCTGCACGGGGACGCCGAGTTCGAAGGCTCCGGGATCGGTCTGGCCACCGTGCAACGGATCCTCCGGCGGCACGGCGGTCGCATCTGGGCGGACGGCGCGGTGGAACAGGGCGCCACGTTCTATTTCACGCTGGAGCCACGAACCGACCCCCCGTGAAGACTCCGCTCCGCTATCTTTCTTGCTAGAAGGTTCTTGCTAGCGCGGCAGTATGCGCGCCCGCCCCGGGAGCGGTCCGGCAGCTTCGCCGGGCCAAGGCGTTTCCCAAACGGCCCCCCGCGGCGTGTCCTCTTCACCAATGGGAGACGTTCGATGCCCACCTCCACTACCTCCACCAACCTCCACCAACCTCCACCAACCTCCACGACCTCCACGTCGGCGCTCGTCGCGGAGATCCGCGCCCTCAAGGCCAAGCGCCAGGCCGCCATCCTGGCGCACAACTACCAAATCCCCGCGATCCAGGACCTGGCCGACGAGGTCGCCGACTCGCTCAAGATGGCGCGCCGTGCCGCCGAGATCGATGCCCCCGTACTCGTCGTCTGCGGCGTCCACTTCATGGCCGAGACCGCGGCGATCGCGAACCCCGACAAGCTCGTCCTGATCCCCGACCCTGCGGCGGGCTGCTCGCTGGCCGACACCATCCAGGCCGAGGACGTGCGGCGCTGGAAGGCCGAGCACCCTGGCGGGATGGTGGTCGCCTACGTGAACTGCAGCGCCGCGGTGAAAGCGGAAGCCGACTATTGCTGCACCTCGGGCAACGCCGTTGCCGTAATCAACGCGTTACCCCCCGCCGTGCCGGTCTTGTTCGTGCCGGACTTTTTCCTCGGCAACTATCTCCGTCGAGTCACCGGGCGGGAAATGGACGTGTGGCTCGGCGAGTGTCACGTGCACGCCGCGCTCACCCCGGAGCGGCTCGCCGAGCAGCGCGGGCGCTACCCCGACGCCGAGCTGCTGGTGCACCCCGAGTGCGGCTGTGTGACGAGCGCGATGTACTACGCGGAGGCCGAAGGCGACGTGGCCGCGGGACGCACGCGTATCGTCTCGACCGAGCAGATGATGGCGCGGGCTAGGGATTCCGACGCGCGGCGGTTCGTCGTCGCCACCGAGACGGGTGTGCTCTACCGGCTGCGACGCGAGCATCCGGACAAAGAGTTCCTCGCGCTGTCGGAGAACGCGGAGTGCCGCTACATGAAGATGATCACACTCGAGAAGCTGCGTGATTCGCTCGAGCACCTGCAGCACCGGGTCACGGTTCCGGCCGACACGGCGACTCGCGCGCGCCGGGCGATCGAGCGGATGCTCTCGATTGGCTGAGCCCTTCGGCTTAGCCGCCGTGCGCCGCGCCCTGGCGGAGGACCGTGCGGCAGGCGACGTGACCACCGCGTTGCTGGGCGGGCAGGCGGGCAAAGGGGTGCGTGGCCGGTTTCGGGCAGAAGCAGCGTTCGTGGTCGCGGGGCTTCCCCTGGCCGAGCTCGTGTTTCGTGAGCTCGATGCCCGGGCGGCGTTCGCGGCCTGCGTCTCCGAGGGTCAGGACGTCGAATCCGGTGCGGTGCTGGCGACCGTCGAAGCGTCGGCGCGGGCGCTGCTGGGCGGCGAGCGGGTCGCCCTG
>JBOHSP010000277.1:0-8411 GCA_050733275.1 Gemmatimonadales bacterium | reverse complement strand
GCGCACGCCAGGGCCGTCGCCAGCGCCGCGACTCCCGCGGCGCGGATGCTCACGGCACGATCGGTGCGCTGGGCGGCGCCGGCGGCGGAGGCGGCGTCGAGTCGGCGATGACGATCCCGTGCCCGATCGGGTAATTGGGCGGAATGCGGATCGGCAGTGTGCCGCGGATCGGCGTCCACCCGAGCAAGGCCCGCGCCGCCGCGCGCTCCGCCGCCGGCACGCCGCTCCAGGCGATCAGGTACGACTCGACCGTGGGTGTCTGGCTCAGCAGGTACGGACTGCCCAGCGAGACCAGGGCGGTAGGCTTGAGCGAATCGGTGGCGCCGATCAGCCGGGCGAGGGAATCGGGGAGGGCGATCGTGCCGCGCCACGCGATGGGCCGCACGTTGGCCGCGAAGACCACGGTGGGCGCGTCGGCGATCACGGCGCGCGCCGAGTCGTACGACAGCGGTCCGGACATCGGCCACAGGCGGAAGAACGACACCGTGTCGCCGCCCTCGCGCAGCAGGTCGAGCATGCGAAGTCCCGCGCGGCTGTTCATCTCGTCGGCGTAGGTGACCAGCGCGAGCCGGCCGCGCGTGGCGCGCAGCGCCCGCACGGTGCCGGCCGTGTCGCGCACCAGCGTGAGCGCGCGCGACGCCAGCCCCTCCGCCGCATCCTCGAACGCCTTGCGGCCCACGACGTGCATGATCGAGTCGAGCGGCACGGCGCGGTGCGCGAACAGACCGACGCGTTGCTTGGCGCGCAGCACCCGCCGCACGGAAGCGTCGAGTCGCTCAACCGTGATCCGGCCGCTCGCCACCGCGGCGCTCATCGCGGCGATCGCCGAATCGGGGTCGCTGGGCATCAGCAGCAGGTCCGAGCCGGCCAGGAACGCGCGCACCGTCGCTTCGCCGGCGCCGTAGCGCTCCACGATCGCGCCCATCTCCAGCGCGTCGGTCACGACGATGCCGTCGAAGTCGAGCGAGTCGCGCAGCACGTCGGTCATGATGGCCGGCGACAACGTGCCGGGTTCGTCGCCGGTGAGCGCGGGGAAGGCGATGTGGGCGCTCATCACGACGGCGGCGCCCGCCGCGATGCCCGCCCGGAACGGCACCAGCTCCAGGGTGTCGAGGCGGCGATAGTCCGCCTCGATCGTCGCGAGCCCGATGTGCGAATCGAACTCGGTGTCGCCGTGTCCGGGGAAATGCTTGAGCGTGGCCAGCATGCCGTGCTCCTGCAGCCCGCGCACGTAGGCGCTCACCAGGCGCGCCACGGCCTCCGGGTCTTCGCCGAAGGAGCGGATGTTGATGATCGGGTTCAGCGGGTTGTTGTTGACGTCCGCGTCCGGAGCGAAATTCACGTGAATGCCCACGGCACGGCCCTCGAGCGCGGCGATGCGACCGATGGTGTAGGCGTCCCGCTCGTCGCCGGTGGCGCCGGCCGCCATGATGTGCGGGAAGGCGGTCGCGCCGATGACGCGCATGCCGGCGCCCCATTCGAGGTCCGCCGAAATCAGCAGCGGCAGGCGCGAGCGCCGCTGCAGGGCGTTCAGCTTGGCGGCGATATCGTGCGGCGAGCCGACCGAGACGATGATGCCGCCGACCTCCAGCGAGTCCACCCAGCGCGTGGCGATCTGGAACGCGGAATCGTCGAATGCCGCATAGCTTCCGGCGAGCCACGGCATCACCAGCTGCGCGATCTTCTGCCGGGTGGAGAGGGACGCGAGCAGCGCGTCCACGTCGGGGGCCGGCGGCGCCGCGGCGCGCCGCGCCGGGGTACTCGCACAGCCCATCAGGACCGCCAGCAACAGGAGTGTATGCGCGCGCATCACGTCGTCTCGATCGTCTGGGTGCTTGCAGTGGGCGGCTGCGCCGTGCGCCCGCCCGCCGGCGCCCCAACCCCGCGGGTGCGGCCCGGCATCGAAGTGCTGCTCAGCGACTCGGCCCACCTGATCGCCGGCCGGCGGCTGGGCCTGCTCACCAATCACACCGGCATCGATCGCCAGGGCCGCCGCGACGCGGATCTGCTGCGCACCGCGCATGGCGGACGGCTCACGGTCCTGTTCAGCCCCGAGCACGGGTTCCGCGGCACGGAAGACCGCCCCGGGCTTCCCGACGGCGTCGATTCGGCGACCGGCCTCCCAATCTACAGCTTGTACGGCGGTTCGCGCAGCGGCGCGCGCGCCGCCCTCGACTCGGTCGACGTGCTGCTCGTCGACCTCCAGGACATCGGCGCCCGGTACTACACGTACATCGCGACGGCCACGTCCCTGATGCGCGATGCGGCGCGTGCCGGCACCCGCGTCATCGTCCTCGACCGCCCCAACCCCGTCGGCGGTAGCGCGGTGCAGGGCAACGTGCGCCCCGACGCGGGGGACCCCGATTCCGTGTTCGTCGGCTTTCTGCCCGTCGCCATGCGGCACGGCATGACGCTGGGCGAGCTGGCGCTGATGGCCAACGACGTCCTGGCACTCGGCGCCGACCTCATCGTCGTGCCGGCAGCCGGCTGGAACCGCGACTGGCTATACGATCAGACGGGGCTGCCGTGGGTGCGGCCATCCCCCAACATGCCCGACCTCGAGAGCGCGCTGCATTATCCCGGACTGTGCCTGTTCGAAGGCACGAACCTGTCCGTGGGGCGTGGCACGCCCGTCGCGTTCCAGCTGCTGGGCGCGCCCTGGATGGACGCGGAGGCTGTGGTGCGCCGCGTGCGCGGCGCGGCGATGGCCGGGGTGGAGGTCGAGCCCGTCGCGTTCACGCCGCGCCAGCCCACGGACGGCAAGTACGACGGCGAGGCGCTCCGGGGCCTGCGGCTGCGCGTGACGGACCGGCGGGCGTACGATCCGACCCGGCTTGCCGTGGCGTTGCTCGCCGCGATCCGCGCCACGCATCCGCGCGAGTTCGAGTTTCGCCCGGCGACTTTCGACCGCCTGGCGGCCGGTCCCGAGCTGCGGCAGGCCGTCGCGGCGGGGCGGCCGGCCAGGGAGATCTGGGACGGCTGGCAGCAGGACCTGGCCCGCTTTCGGGTGGGACGGGCCAAGTACTTGTTGTACTAGCACCTTTGGTGCTTACCGCCGCTTCCGCGCCCTGTTAGTTTCCCCCCGGCCATGAACGTCATCCCCCAGCGCGTGAAGGACGGATTCGTGCGGCTCCTCGAGCCGTTCGCCCACGCCCTCATTCGCGCGGGCGTGCATCCCAACGTGATCACCACGTGCGGCACCGCGCTCGTGGTCGCGGCCGGCGTGGCGTTCGGCAGCGGCAAGATCCGGCTGGGCGGCCTGCTGCTGCTGGTGAGCGGTCTGTTCGACATTCTCGACGGGCAGGTGGCGCGACTCGGCGGGATGTCCTCGACGTTCGGCGCGTTCTACGATTCCACGCTGGACCGCATCGGCGAATCCGCCGTCTTCGCCGGGCTCGCGATCCATTTTCTGCCGGGGGGGGTCGCGCCGGCGACGCCGACGGTCGCGGTGGCGGTCGCGCTCACGGCGCTCACCGCCTCCCTGCTGGTTTCCTACACGCGGGCCCGGGCCGAAGGGCTGGGGCTCGAGTGCCAGGTGGGGATCGCGGCCCGTGCCGAGCGCATCCTGCTGCTCGGCGTGCCGTGTCTGTTCGGGCCGAGCGGCACCATCCTGTTCTGGATTGTCGTGGTTCTCGCGCTGGCGGCCGTGGTCACCGTCGTGCAACGCGTCGCTCACGTGGCCCGGATCACCCGGTCCGCCGAGGGGCGGAGCGAGCGCCCGCGGCGGCCCCATGCGCCGCTGGTGCAGCGCGAGACCCTTCCCGGAGTGGCGGCGATTCGCCGGAAAGGACCTTGATGGAGCTCACCGCGCGAGAGATCGCGCCGGCCGACGGCAAGCTGGGGGTGATGCTGGTCGGGCTCGGCGCCGTGTCGACGACGTTCATCGCCGGCGTGGAGAACGTGCGGCAGGGCCGCGCGATGCCGATCGGCTCGCTCACGCAGATGGCCACGATCCGTCTCGGCAAGCGCACCGACCGGCGCGCGCCGAAGATCAAGGACTTCGTGCCGCTGGCGGGGCTCGAGCAGATCGTGTTCGCCGCCTGGGACCCGATTCCGGACGACGCGTACACGGCCGCGGTGAAGGCGGGCGTGCTGGACCGCCACGAGCATCTCGAGCCGATCCGCGAGTTTCTCCAGGCCATCCAGCCGCTGCCGGCCGCCTTCGATCAGTACTACGTCAAGCGGCTCCAGGGCACCAACGTGAAGCGGGGCAAGACCAAGCGGGACCTGGCCGAGCAGCTGCGGGGCGACATTCGGGCGTTCCAGGAGAGCGCCGGGGTCGATCGCGTCGTGATCGTATGGTGCGCGTCCACCGAAGTGTTCATCACGCCCGGGCCGGCGCATCAGTCGCTCGCCGCGTTCGAGCAGGCGATGGAGCAGAACGATCCCGCGATCGCGCCGTCGATGCTGTATGCGTACGCGGCGCTGATGGAGCACGTGCCGTTCGCGAACGGCGCGCCCAACCTCGCGATCGACATCCCGGTGATGGAGCGCCTGGCCGAGGAGCGCGGCGTCCCGATCGGCGGCAAGGACTTCAAGACCGGCCAGACGATGATGAAGACGGTGCTGGCGCCGGCCTTCAAGGCCCGGATGTTGGGGCTCGCCGGGTGGTATTCCACGAACATTCTCGGTAACCGCGACGGCGAAGTGCTCGACGATCCCGAGTCGTTCAAGACGAAGGAGGAATCGAAGCTCGGCGTGCTCGAGTACATCCTGCAGCCCGAGACGTACCCCGAGTTGTACGGCAAGGTGTTTCACAAAGTCCGCATCAACTACTACCCTCCGCGCGGCGACAACAAGGAGGGATGGGACAACATCGATATCTTCGGGTGGCTGGGCTACCCGATGCAGATCAAGGTCGATTTCCTGTGCCGCGACTCGATTCTCGCGGCGCCGATTGTGCTCGATCTGGCGCTGTTCTTCGATCTGGCGCAGCGCGCCGGCCTCTCCGGCATCCAGGAGTGGCTCTCCTTCTACTTCAAGAGTCCGCATACCGCGCCGGGGCTGTACCCCGAGCACGACCTCTTCATCCAGCAGACCAAGCTGAAGAACACCTTGCGCTGGATGATGGGCGAGGAGCAGATCACACACCTCGGCATCGAGTACTACGAGTACGCCGAGAAGTAGGCCGTTTTCCCAGGGAGACTATCGTAGATGATCGTCCAGCATGCGCCCGGCGGCGGCGAAGCCAGTCTCGTCCTGCCGGACCTCGACCAGGCTACGTTCTTCGGGCTCGGCGGCCGGCCGCTCCTGATGGGGGGGCTCGTGATCTGCGCGCTCGGCCTGCTGTTCGGCCTCGCGATCTACACGCAGCTGCGCAACCTGCCGGTGCATCGGGCGATGCGCGAAATCTCCGAGCTGATCTACGAGACCTGCAAGACCTACCTGCTCACGCAGGGCCGCTTCCTGCTGCTGCTGTGGCTGTTCATCGGCGCCATCGTCGCCGTCTACTTCGGCACGCTGGCGCAGACGGTGGACGCGGCCGGCGCGACGGTGCGCGGCTTCCCGCTCGGCAAGGTCGTGATCATCCTGCTGTTCAGCCTGATCGGCATCGCCGGCAGCTACGGCGTAGCGTGGTTCGGAATCCGCGTCAACACGTTCGCCAACTCCCGCACCGCGTTCGCCAGCCTCAGCGGCAAGCCGTTCCCGTGCCACGCCATTCCGCTCAAGGCCGGCATGAGCATCGGGATGCTGCTCATCAGCGTCGAGCTGCTGCTGATGCTCTGCATCCTGCTGTTCATCCCCGGCGACTACGCCGGGCCCTGCTTCATCGGCTTCGCCATCGGGGAATCGCTGGGCGCGGCGGCACTGCGCGTGGCGGGCGGGATCTTCACCAAGATCGCGGACATCGGGGCCGACCTGATGAAGATCGTGTTCCGCATCAAGGAAGACGATGCCCGCAACCCCGGCGTGATCGCCGACTGCACCGGCGACAACGCGGGCGACTCGGTGGGACCGAGCGCCGACGGCTTCGAGACCTACGGCGTGACCGGCGTCGCGTTGATCACGTTCATCCTGCTGGCCGTGCGCGATCCGCTGGTGCAGGTCCAGCTGTTGGTGTGGATCTTCGCGATGCGCGTGATCATGATCGTGGCGGCGGGGGGGTCGTATTTCCTCAACGCCGCCGTGGCGCGGGCGCGGTATGCGGCCGCCACGCACATGAACTTCGAGGCGCCCCTGACGTCGCTGGTCTGGCTGACGTCGATCGTCTCGGTGGCGCTGACGTTCGTCGCCTCGTGGCTGCTCATTCCCGAGGTCGGCGGCGACCGCACCCTGTGGTGGAAGCTGTCGCTGGTGATCACCTGCGGCACGCTGGCGGGCGCGATCATTCCCGAGCTGGTGAAGGTGTTCACGTCCGTCGGCTCGCGGCACGTGCGCGAGGTGGTGACCTCCTCGCGCGAGGGCGGCGCGTCGCTCAACATTCTGTCGGGCTTCGTGGCGGGGAACTTCAGCGCGTTCTGGCTCGGCATGGTCATGATGATCCTGATGGCGATCGGCTACGGTGTCAGCACCGCCGGCCTCGCCGGTCTGATGATTGCGCCGGCGGTGTTCGCTTTCGGCCTCGTTGCGTTCGGCTTCCTCGGCATGGGGCCGGTCACGATCGCCGTGGACTCCTACGGGCCGGTCACCGACAATGCCCAGTCGGTCTACGAGCTGTCGCTCATCGAGCAGGTGCCCGACGTGCGCGCGGAGGTGCAACGCGACTTCGGGTTCGCCCCCGACTTCGCCCGGGCCAAGGCGAACCTCGAGGAAAACGACGGGGCGGGGAATACGTTCAAGGCGACCGCGAAGCCGGTGCTGATCGGCACCGCGGTCGTGGGCGCCACCACGATGATCTTCTCGATCATCGTGGCGCTGACGGGCGGCCTCCAGCCGGAGCTGCTGGCGAACCTCTCCATCCTGCACCCGCCGTTCCTGCTGGGGCTGATCACCGGCGGCGCGGTGATCTACTGGTTCACCGGCGCGTCCACCCAGGCCGTGACCACCGGCGCCTACCGCGCAGTCGAGTTCATCAAGGCGAACATCCGGCTCGAAGGCACCACCAAGGCGTCGGTGTCCGACAGCAAGAAGGTGGTCGCGATCTGCACGCAGTATGCCCAGAAGGGCATGTTCAACATCTTCATCACCGTGTTCTTCGCGACGCTGGCGTTCGCGTTCGTTGAGCCGTACTTCTTCATCGGCTACCTGATTTCGATCGCGCTGTTCGGACTCTACCAGGCCATCTTCATGGCCAATGCGGGCGGCGCCTGGGACAACGCCAAGAAGATCGTGGAGACCGAGCTCCAGCAGAAAGGCACGGAGCTGCACGCGGCGACGGTGGTGGGCGACACGGTGGGCGATCCGTTCAAGGACACGTCGTCGGTGGCCATGAATCCGATCATCAAGTTCACCACGCTGTTCGGCCTGCTCGCCGTGGAGCTCGCGGTCTCGCTGACCGCCGAGCGCGGCGGCACGCTGAGCCTGGTCCTGGCGGCGGTGTTCCTCGCCGTGGCGCTCGTGTTCGTGTGGCGGTCCTTCTACGGCATGCGGATCGAGACGCGCGCCGAACGAGCACAGGCCCGCGCGGCGGCATGACCGGCGCGCAGATCGCCGTGACCGCCGCCGGCGTCGCCGCGATCGCGTGGGTGCTGTGGTACTTCCTGCCGGCGCGTGGCCGCGGCGTGGCGGCGGGCGCCGGCGCGGAGGGCGTGCAGGAAATCCGCGTGGTCGTGAAGGGCGGCTACACCCCTGACACCATCGTGGTCCAGGCCGGGCGCCCCGTCCGGCTGCAGTTCTACCGCGACGAGACGGCCGACTGCTCGGAGCGCGTGGGGTTCGAGCGCTTCGGCATCGACCAGCAGCTTCCCGCCTTCCAGACGACCACGGTCGAGCTCCCGCCGCCCGCCCCCGGGGAGTACCGCTTCCGCTGCGGCATGAACATCCTCAAGGGCCTGCTGGTGGTCGAGCCCGAGGGCGACCGCCGCGCCGCGAACTCGCCCCACAAGTTCCACGGCCCCCGCGCATGAGCAAAACCCGCATCGTCCTGCCGATCGAAGGGATGACGTGCGCCGCGTGCGCGGCCACCGTGCAGGAAGCGCTCGCCGGCGCGGGCGGCGTGACCTCGGCGGCGGTGAACTTCGCCACGGGGAAGGCGGCGGTGGCGTATGACGATGCGCAGGCCAACGTCGGCCAGCTCATCAAGGCCGTGCGCGACGCGGGGTACAACTGCGGCAAGGCGATTGTCACGTTCCGCGTCGCCGATCTCCATTACGCGCCCAGCGTCGCGCCGCTGGAGCAGGCGCTCGGGGCCGTGCGCGGCGTGATCCGCGCCGTCGCGAACCAGGCCACCGAGACCGTGACGGTCGATTACGTGCCGGGCATCACGACCGCGGGCGACCTCGAGGGCGCCGTCGCGGGCGCAGGCTTCGCGG
>JBOHSP010000276.1:0-2113 GCA_050733275.1 Gemmatimonadales bacterium | reverse complement strand
CGCCGGCGGCCGGGCGGGGGCGCGGTCGTGAGCGAACCGGCCCGGTTTCTCAACAGCTTCGCCCATGCGCTCGCCGCGATGACGCTCTACGCCAGCGGCCATCCCGCGCGGGAGCGCGCCGTGGACGCCGCCTACGAGCAGTTGCACGAGCTGCAGGCTGCCGCGCCGCACGCCCTGTTCACGTTTCTCGGCGATGAAGTGGTGTTCGGCCGCGAGCCGCTGCGCGAATTGAAGGCGTGGGACTGGGGGCAGCGCCTGGCGCAGGCCGGCGTGCAACGACTCGAGTTCGCCGAAGCGGTCAGCCGCGACGATTTCGAGGGCTTTCTCGAGGAGGTGCTCGCGCGGCTCACGCTCTCAGCGATCGACTCGTCGGAGGCGCGGCAGATGCGCCACTCCAGCATCCGCTTCGGGGCAGTCGGCCTGAAGGGCGACGGCGACGCGCCGCCGCTGCCGACCGCGACCATCAGCTTCTCCCTGGGCGAGGAGGCCGAGACGTTGCGCTGGCTGCACGACCAGGTTCAGGAGCGCGGTGTCGTTCCGTTGGCCGAAGCGGAAGCGGTGGTGCGCTCGCTGACCGTGGCCATGCACGGCGGGCGCCAGGTGATGCTGCCGCTGCTGCAGCTCAAGGAATTCGATCAATACACGACCACGCATTCGCTGAACGTCGCCGTCCTCTCCATGGCGCTTGCGGAACACCTCGGCCTGACACGCGACGATGTGCGGGGCTTCGGCATGGCGGGGCTGCTCCACGACATCGGCAAGATCAAGATCCCGCTCGAGGTCCTGACCAAGCCCGGCAAGCTCACCGACGAGGAGCGGCGTCTCATGAACGAGCATCCGGCATCGGGCGCACGGCTGCTCCTGGAGAGCGATGAAGATCTCGACATCCCGATCGTCGTGGCGTACGAGCACCACATCATGATCAACGGCGGCGGGTACCCGACCCGGCATTACGGCCTCGGCTGCCATCCGGCCAGCAACCTCGTGCACGTCTGCGACGTGTTCGACGCCCTGCGCACCCGCCGCCCCTATCGCGAGGCCTGGGGCTTCGAGCAGGCGCTCTCCTATCTCGAAGAGCGGCGCGGGCTCGAGTTCGAGGCCGACCTGGTCACGGCGTTCGTGCAGATGATGCGGCACTGGGAACCGCAGGTCGCCGTGCTCCCCGAGCCCGCGCCGCCAGGTGGTGTCCCGACTGCACCGGGCGGCGCGGGCACCGTATGATGTGGGCATGAAAACAGGGGTGGTGCTGTTGCCCTACTGCTGCAGTTCATTCACCCCCGCCAGTCGCCAGCCTTCGTCTCGGCGCTCGAACCGCATCGCGAACCGCCGCCGGTCCACCCGCGGCACGCCGCCCTGCGACGGCACGTACTCGAACGTCGCCCGCACGTCGGCGTTCGCGGTCGCGCCGCGGGTCGCGAGCTGCTCGATCGTGAACCGGGCCGCGATCTGGTCCCATGCCTGGAAGAAGGCCTCCCAGCGGCGCCCTTCGTCATCGGTGAGGCCCGGATACAGCACCCGGATGTTGCCGATCCGTTCGCTGGCCAGGGCGCGCCCCAGATCGGTGAGCAGGACTTCGAGCGCGGCGCGGGTATTGGGGGGCTGGGAGCTGGCCGGCGCGATGCCGGCCTGGACGCCGATCTCTTCTGCGCTCTGCGCCGCGACCTTCGCCAGCGTGTAGTCCTGCTGCCGCAACAGCGACTCGGCCCGCGCCAGAAACACCCCGGCGTTGGCAGCCGCGGCGCCCGCGGGGATCGCCTGGACCAGCGGGATGACGCGCTGCACCGTGCGCTGCGCATCGCGTTCCAGCGCGCGGGCCTCGCCGCGGGCGCGCCCGTACTGCACCACCACGCCGACGTAGCCGGTGTAGGCGCGCGACTGGTCGCCCTCCTGTAGCGCGCGGTCCGCCGCCTGGAGCATGCCCTCGGCCAGGATCATCGCTGGCACGTTGTTCTTGAGCGCGCCGGCGCGGATCGCGCGATCGCGCGCGGCGAGTGCCGAGTCGCGGCGCGTGGTGAGCGCGACCGAGACGGGCTCCGGCGGGGGCACCGGCGGCGACTCCGCTCCTCCGGGAGGCGCGGAGGCGGCCGGCGGCGGCGGCGGGGCGAAGATCGCG
>JBOHSP010000275.1:0-12959 GCA_050733275.1 Gemmatimonadales bacterium | reverse complement strand
CCCAGCGCCTTCGCGGCCGCGACGTCGAGGCGGCGCGTCCGCTCGAGCATGACGCGGCCATCGAGCCCGAGCAGCGCCGCGGGCAGCATGCCGACGACGCTGAGCGCCGAGTACCGCCCGCCCACGTCCACGGGATGGGGAAGCACCGCGCGGAATCCCCGGGCGCGCGCGAGCGCCTCGAGCGGCGTCCCCGGATCGGTGATCGCGATGAACTGGCGCGGGTCGGCGCGCGCGGCGAAGTAGTGATAGAACGCGAGCGTCTCGACGGTCGTGCCCGATTTGCTGGTGATGACGAAGAGGGTGCGCGCCGCGTCGTGCGCGCGCGCCGCGTGGAGGACCGCCGCGGGATTGGTACTGTCGAGCACGTGCAGGGCCGCGCCGGCCGCTCTCTCGGGCGCGGTGACGGCGAGGACGTGCGGGGTCAGGCTCGAGCCGCCCATGCCGCAGACGAGCACCCGGTCCAGGCCGTCGGCGCGCGCGGTGGCGGCGAGCGTTGTGTATTCGTCCCAGTGCGCGAGCGAGTCTTCCGGGACGTCCATCCAGCCGAGCCGGTTCATTGGCGGCCAAACATAATGCGTGTAGGTTAGCGCCGGAGTCCCTCGTGCTCGCGTTGCGCCGTTCCGCCCGCGCCCTCGCCGCGCTCGCCGCGGCGTCGTTCGTCGCGATCGTGCTGCTGTACGCCCTCCCGCTCGGCGGTGCCGACGGGGGGCGCGCAGCGCGGGGCCTCGTCGCGCACGGCGCGTGGCTGTGGGCTGCGGCGTGCGGCGCGGCCGCCTGCTTCTACGCCGCCCGCCGCATCCCGCACGCGGACAAGCGCCGCGCCTGGCTGTGGATCGGCACGGGCGGCGCGGCGTTTTTGGTCGGGCAGCTCGTCTGGGCGTATCACGAGTTCGTGCACGGGGTGGCGCCGCCCTACCCGTCGCTCGCCGACGTCGGACACCTCGGGATGTATGTCTGCTCCATCCTCGGCGTCACCGCGCTGGTCCGCGGCCAACCGACGCGCCGCGCCGATCCCGAGCTCGTGCTGGATACCATTCTCGTCACGTTCACCGTCGGCGCGCTGGCCTACGAATTCTTTCTCGATCCGCTGTTCGCTCCCGGACGCGGCGCGGCGCAGGGGGCGCTGGGCACCAGCACGCTGTGGTGGGTCGGCGGCGTCGCCGTGCTGTGGACGGTGCTCATCCAGATGCTGCGCCGCACGCTGTTTCCGCTGGCCACGGCGGCGCTGGTGCTGCCCGGCGTCATCGCCTTCGCCATCGGCAACCTGATCTACGCCACGGTCGCGCTGCGCGGCGGCTACCGCCCCGGCGGGGCGCTCGACCTCGTCTGGGACGCGGCGTTGCTGCTGATCGCCGCCGCGGCGGCCGTCGCGCCCGACTTCGAGGCGCAGCGGTCCCGGGCGCCGGTGGCCGTCACCGGCCTCGCGGCCCGCGTCGTGGCGCTGGTCGTGGGCCTGGCGGGCATGACGGCGCTCGCGGCCGTGGGCATCGCGCGCCCGGTCCCCGAGCGCGACATCGCGATCCTCGTGGGCCTCGGGATGGTGATCATCGGCGCGCGGGTGCTGTACTCCCTCGGCGCCGACCGGCGCTACGCGCGCCTGCTCGAGGATGAAGTCGCCCATCAGACGCGGTCGCTGATGAGCTCGCTCTCGGCCACGGCCTCGGCCGAGCGCAGCCTGCGTCTCGTGATGGAATCGGTCCCCGATGCGATCACGGTGCTGGACCGGCACGGCCGGGTCCTCGACGATAATCTGGCCGGCCGGCAGCTCCGCGGCGGGGCGACGGGCACGGCGTTCGACACGCTCGACGCCGCGGGCGCGCGCATCGCCCGCGAAAACCTGGCCGCCGCGTTCGCGGGCGAGCTGCAGCGCTTCGAGGCCCTATTCCGGCGCGCCGACGGCTCCGAAGGGACCTGTGCCGTGCTGTACGCCCCGGTGCGCGAGGGCGACCGCATCGCCAAGGTCCTGGCGCTCACGCGCGACATCACGGAGCAGCGCCTCACCCAGGAACAGCTCCAGCAGGCCGAAAAGCTCGCGGCGCTGGGCCAGCTCGTCAGCGGCGTCGCGCACGAAATCAACAATCCGGCCGCGATCATCTCCGGCTTCGCCCAGACGCTGCTGCTCGATGACCTCACGCCCGAGCAGCGGGAGACGATCCAGATGGTCTATGACGAAGCCACCCGCATCGGGCGCATCACCGGCAATCTCCTTGCGTTCGCCCGCGCGGGCGGCAAGGACCGGGCGCTCCTGGACCTCAACGACATCGTGCGGCGGACGTTCGCCCTCCGGTCCTACCACCTCTCCACCCTCAACATCACCGTCAATCTGGAGCTCGATCCCACGGAGCCGAAGGCGTGGGCCAACGGCTCGGAGATGCAGCAGCTGCTGCTCAACCTGCTGATCAACGCCGAACAGGCGCTCACGACCGTCGAGAGCCGGCGGGTGATCACGATCCGCACGCTGGCGCACGAGGACCGCGTGCAGCTCGAGGTGGCCGACACCGGCCCCGGCGTGCCGAAGGACATCCAGAGCAAGATCTTCGATCCGTTCTACACGACCAAGCCGGAGGGCGCCGGCACCGGCCTGGGACTCTCGATCTGCTACGGCATCGCCCACGAGCACGGCGGCCGCATCTGGGTCGAGTCGGACCCGCCGCGCGCCCCCGGCGCGGTGTTCGCGATCGAGCTGCCGCGCGATGCCCGCGGGCGCCAGCGCAGGCCGTCGCCCCCCGCGCCGGCCGCCGCGACGCCCGACGGGCCGCTGTCGGTGCTGTTGATCGACGACGAGGAGACCCTGCGCCGCGCGGTGCTGCGCTTCCTCAAGCGCCGCGGCATCCAGGCGGTCGGCGTGGGCGACGGCGCCGATGCTCTGGTGGCGCTGCGCGATGGACGATTCGACGTCATCGTGTCGGACGTGCGGATGCCCGGAATGAGCGGGCGGGAATTCCTCGAGCGGCTGCGGGGCGAGTATCCGGAGATGCTCAACCGCCTGATCTTCGCGACGGGCGACACCTTCGCCCCCGACACGGCGTCCCTGCTGCGCGAGGCCGGCGTGCCCTCGCTGGTCAAGCCGTACGAATTCGCGAAACTCGAAACCCTGCTGCGCGAGGTGGCGGACGCCGCCGCCCGGACATCGCCCTGAGCCGCGGGCGCGCCTCGTGTAGCGATGGATAACCTCGCCCATACGCTGGTCGGCGCCGCGCTGGCGCGCGCGGTGGCCGGCTCCCGCGTCGCCCGCGCCGCCACGGCCGGTGCCGTCGCCGCCAATGCCCCCGACTGGATCGAGCTCATCATCGGGCTGGCACCGGGGGGCGCCTATCTGATCCTGCACCGCGGGATCACGCACTCGCTCGCCGCGGCGCTCGTCGAGACGCTGGCGCTGATCCTCGTCATCGGATGGGGCGCGCGGTGGTGGATCAAGCGGCGGGGCGGCCGCGCGCCCCCGTGGGGGCCGCTCGCCGCCGCGACGGCGGCGACCGTATACAGCCATCTCGTTCTCGACTGGCAGGGCTCGTACGGACTGCGCCCGTTTCTGCCCTGGCAGGCGACCTGGTATTACGGCGACTGGGTCGCGATCGTGGACCCGTTCTTCTGGCTGGTACCGCTGATCGCGCTGGCGTGGGGTCAGGAGCGGCACTGGATTCCGCTGACGGCCGTCCTGCTCGCCGGCGCCCTGATGACGTTTTTCCTGGGCCGCGCCGCTGTCGCCGGCAGGGTGGCGCTGTGGGTGTTGATCGTGTTCGCGGGACTGACCGCGGTGGGCTGCGTGGGCTGGCTGCGCTACTGGTTCGGCCCCGTGGCCCGGCGCCAGGCCGCCGCGCTCGCGATTCTGCTGCTCGGCCTGTACACGGGGGCCCAGGGCATCGCCGCGCATTTCCGCAAGGCGGAGATCCGCCAGGCGGCGCTGGCGCGCTTCGACTCAACCGCCCGGTGGGCCGCGCTGACAAATCCCGGGAGGCCGTTCACCTGGGACGCGATCTACGCCAGCGACGACACCATCGCCGGGGACGGCTGGCAGGTGCCGCGGCACCTGGACGTGCCGGTCGTGCAGCGCGCCATCCGCGACACGCCCGAGGGCCGCGCCATGGCCCAGTTCGCGCGCTTCCTCGCGGCCGACGTCGACTCGACGCGCCGCGGCGACGGCGTGATCGTCTACCTGCGGGATGCGCGCTACGCGCGCGCCGGCCGCAGCGGGTGGGGCATCGTGACGGTCAGGATGAACTGATAGCGACGAACGTCACTCCGAGCCGCGGCGATCGATCCAGCTGCGGCGCTCGCGTTGCGACCGGCGCTCCACACGGCTGCGCCGCTCCCCGTGGCGGCGCTCGACCTGGGTCACCAGCTCGCGCTGCCGGCGCTCGGCAACCCGGCGGTCGAGGCCGCTGCGGCGGTTCCGGACGCGGCGTTCGCGGTGGCGGATCTCGGGATGGGAATCGCTCACCGGCTCAATCTGCCGGGTGCCACCCAATCGTGCCAGCCGGGCGGGCGCGCTACATTTCCCGCCCGTGCCACCGCCGCACTCCCCTACCCCGGGCCCGGGTGGTCCCGCCGCCCCCCCACTGTCGCCTCCGGTCGGGCTGCTCGACGAAGCGATCCGCGCCCTCGAGCCAGCCTACCGGTTCGACAGCCTGATCGCCTTCTCCGCCGAGCGCGCTCTGTATCGCGCGTGGGACCTGTGGCTCAAGCGGCCGGTGGCGCTGCGGTTGCATCTGCTGCCCGGTGCGCCGGGTCGTGCCTGGTTTCGGCGCGAGACGGAAACGCTCGCGGCGCTCGACCATCCGTCCATCCGGCACGCCTACGCCGCCGGCGAGGTCGGGGGGTTCGCCTACCGCACCGCCACGTGGATCGAAGGGGAGAGCCTGGCGGAGGCGCTGCGCCGCGGCCCGCGACCCATTCCCACCTGTCTGTCCCTGATTCGCAACCTGCTGGCGACGCTGGAGCACGCGCACGCGCGGGGCATCATCATGCGCCGCGTCGTGCCGACGACCCTGATGCTCAACACCGAAGGCCGCGCCGTCATCACCGACCTGCGCTACGCGAACTGGTGCCTGCCCCACGTGCCCGCCGGGGAGCGCGATGACGCGGCCCTGCCCTACATGGCTCCTGAGGTGCGCGAGGGCGTCGCCGGGGAGCCGGCCAGCGACGTGTACACGGTGACCGCAAACCTGTACGTCGCGCTCACCGGCCAGGCCCCCGCCGCCGATCCGGCGCGCTGCGTGCCGCCGCGCCAGCTCCGGCCCACCGTGCCGGCCGCCGTGGAGCGCGTGGTGCTGCGCGCGCTCGCCCCACTGCCGCGGGACCGCTATTTCACCGCGACGGAGATGCTCGAGGATTTCGTCACCGATGCGGGGACGTTCCACACTCCCGCCGCGGCGCCGGAGGTGACCGAATCCGGCTTCGAGCGGCGCCTGCGGCGCGCGCTGGGCGACGATTTCGAGCTGATCGAGACCATCGGCGCGGGCGGATTCGGGCGCGTGTACCGCGCCCGCGATCTGGCGCTGGAGCGCGACGTCGCGATCAAGGTGCTGCATCCTCCGCTCACCGCCGAGCCGTCGGTCATCGAGCGCTTCCGCCGCGAAGCGCAGCTCGCCGCGCGCCTGCGGCACCCCCACATCGTCAGCATCTACGACATCATGAGCCGCGCGGGCCTCACCTGGTACACGATGGAGCTCGTGCCGGGCGCCAACCTGGCGCAGGTCGTGCAGCGCCAGGGGCCGCTCACGGTGCCGCAAACCGCGCGCATGCTGGATGAGGCGCTCGCCGCGCTGGAGCACGCACACGCGCTGGGGCTGGTGCACCGCGACTTGAAGCCGGAGAACATGCTGATCGAGCCGGACGGCCGGCTGCGCATCACGGATTTCGGGCTGGCGCTCGCGATTCGCGGCGGCGCCGCCGCGGGCGGCCGCTTTGGGGGGGCGACGTCACGCAGCGGCACGCCACAGTTCGCGGCGCCCGAGCAGTTGCTGGGCGAGCGGGTGGACCCGCGCGCCGATCTCTACTCGCTCGGCGCCGTCGGCTATTTCGCGCTGCTCGGCCGCCCGCCGTTCACCGGGACCACGCCCGAGCAGATCCTGGCGCGGCAGACGACCGACGACGTGCCGGGCCTGGTCGCCGAGCGGCGCGACGTGCCCCGCGAGCTCCAGGACGTGCTGCGCCGCGCGCTGCACAGCGACCCGGACGGCCGCTTCCACTCCGCGGGGGCGTTCCGGGCGGCGCTGCGGCGCGCCACGGGCGGCGGATTCTTCCGGCGGCTCGCGGCGCTGTTTCAGCCGGCGCCCTAGCGCGGCTTCTCGGCGGACTTCTGGTCCCGCACCGTCTTCAGCCCCTGATCGAGCTGCATCAGCATGCTGTTCACGCCTTCGGCAAGCGCGCGGATCTTGAGATTGAGCCCGCCGCCGGCACGCGCGGCCACCACGGCGAGACCCCCCGCCACGTCCGCGAGCGTTCCGATGTTCGAGGTCAGGGCGCGCTGCCGCAGTTGCGACAGCTCGCGGGCGATGTTGTTGCAGATGCCGTCGATGATCGCCGGCCGGGCGGCGCGGCTCGATTCGAGCTCGGCGACGAGCTTCTTCACGTGCTCCACGGTGCGCAGGTGCTGCTGGAGCTCCTCGAGGCGGCGCACCACGCTGGCGCCGTGGGGCTGCTGGGCCACGCTAGTCCCGCGGGAGCAGGGCGTCGACCCGCGCCCGGCCGTCGATCAGCGACAGGGGCGTCACGCCGAGCAGCGCCCCGAGCGTGGGCGCGATGTCCACCGTGTTCATCCGGCCGGCGTAGGTGCCGCGCCGCACGCCGCGCCCCCAGAAGATGATCGGCACGTGGGCATCGTCCTCCGTCGGCAACCCGTGCATCGCGATGGGGAAGTTCTCAACCCCCCAGACCGAGCCGGGCTGCGGGCTGGCCACCAGCATCACGCGCGCCTCGGGCGCGAGGTGATGCAGCCAGCGGCGCGCGACCGCATCCGTCGCGGTGTCGGCCCGGGCCAGGTCGGCGGGCCGCGCCACGCGGCCCATGCCTGGCACGGCACGCATCCGGCTCGCGACGACGTCGATCACGCTGTCGGTCCGGATGCCCAGCGCGGCGAAGCGGCCATTGTCGCGCAGCATCAGCATGCCGCTGTCGAAGATCAGCCACTCGCGCGGCTCGGCCGCGGTCGCGCCGCCGGCCAGCCGGTCGAGGTCGCGATTGACGGCCGCGATCAGCGTATCGACCGACACGCGGTACGCGGCGGCGCCCGTCTTGGCCCGCGTCCGTTCCGGCATCGGGGTCACCCCGTGGTCCGCCGTGAGCACGATGACGACGTTGTCCCGACCCACGCGGTCGAACACGCGCTCGAAGAACCAGCCGAGATAGCGGTCGAGCCGCAGGATCTGGTCGTGGATCTCGCGGGAGTCCGGCCCGAACGCGTGCCCCACGGCGTCGGTGGCGGAGAGGCTGACCGCCAGGACATCGGTGCCGCCGCCGCGGCGGCCCAGGCGCAGTGTCTCGAGCCCCTCGACGGCGAACAGCAGCGTGAGCGAATCGATGACCGGTGAGCCGCTGATCGCGCCGGCCGCGCGCGCCGTATCGACCGGGAAACGGTGCGGGAACACCGCGACGCGCCCCAGGTTCTCCCACGGCTCGTCGTCCACCTCGTGGTACGCCGTGTCGGGCAGCAGCAGCGTCCAGGCGCGGCCCGCGGCCTGGAACGGCAGCCCGCGCGCGTTGAACTCCCGGACCCACGACGGCAACGAGTCCGCGTAGTAGCGGCTGGTCGTGAACAGCCCCGATTGATACCAGTAGACCTGCTCGCGGGCGCGCCCCAGGGGCAGGATCGCGCCGCGGTCCTTGCGGCTGACGGACAGCGCGCGCGCCCGGGGATCGACCGCCTTGATCCAGTCGAACAGCGTCGTGCCGCGGAACCGGTGCGGCGACGCGCCCGGTCCGTTCGTGACTACGAGCAGCGGGGCCGTCGAGTCCTGCACGCCCTCCGCGTTCAGCCGGATGCCGTTGTGCGCCGGCCACAGTCCCGAGAGGATGGTCGCGTGGCCGGGCGCCGTCTCGGTCACGGCGTGGTCCTGATAGGCCTCCGTGAATACGGCGCCCTCGGTGTAGAGCCGGAGCAGGCCGCCCGTGAGCTGGTGTTTCCAGCGGTCGAAGTAATCGGGGCGGAGCTGATCGACGGTGATCACCAGGACGAGGCGGGGGCGCGGCGGCGCAACGTCAGCCCGATGGAGCGGCAGCGGCCCATGCAGGCAGGCGAGCGGCAGCAGGGCCGCGAGACCGTGGGAGAAGGTCATGGCGCTAAGGTAGCCGTTGGGAGGCGACGGCCGCTACCGGCTCGTCCCGCTGCTCCCGGAACGCGAGCACGCCGGCCACGCCCACGATCGCGGCGGCCAGGAGGAACGGCACGCCGTGGCCCCAGCTCGCGAACGCGATCGTCGCGCCGATCGGGCCGACGATGCTCGTGATCCCGCGAAAGGTCTGCTGGGCGCCCATCACCAGGCCGAGCTCGTGGCGTTCGGTGCGCTGGCTGACCAGTGAGGTCGACGCCGGGAACAGCAGCGCGGTGCCGACGGGTACCAGCGCGAGGAACAGGATGAAGATCAGCATGGCGGGTCCGTACGGCAGCACCGCCGCCGGCAGCGGCATCAACGCGAGCCCGAGCATCAGCGAGATCGTGCCGATCTGCATCGTGCGGATCTCGCCGTAGCGCGCGTTGAACCATCCCACCAGCGTGGCGCGCATCAGCACCCCCACGATTCCGAAGATCGGGAAAAAGTAGCCGATCGTCTCCGCGGTGATGCGGAATTCGTCCTTGAGATAGAGCGCCAGCACGCCGATCACCACGTTGAGGGCGAGCATGCCCACGACGTAGATCCAGATGACGCGATGTGCCGGCGTTGCGGGATGCTGGAGGATGTCCCCCAGGGCGCGCGCGATGGATCGTTTGCCCGGCGCGCCGGCCTGCCCGCTGGGCGTGTGGCCGTGCGGCACGCGGGACTCGGGCAGCCAGCGCCAGGCGAAGAAGACGTTGATCAGCACCAGGCCGGCGGCGACCAGTCCCGGCGCTTCGCGCCCGAAGTGGTAGGCGGCCGATCCGATGAACGGCCCGATGACCACCCCCGCGCTGGTCGCCGCGGACAGCCAGCCCAGCGCCTTCGCGCGTTCGGCCGGCGCCATGGCGTCGGCCACGTAGGCGTGCGCCACTCCGGTGGTCCCGCCGCCCAGTCCCTGGACGATGCGCGATGCGAACAGCAGCCACAACGAGTCGGCGAAGCCGAAGATCACGTAGGCGAATGCCGAGGCGCCGAGTCCGATCAGCATGGCGGGGCGGCGCCCGTAGTGGTCGGAGAACTTTCCCCAGACGGGCGACGACACGAGCTGCGCGACGGCGAACGACGCGATCAGCGGGCCGACCATCCACTCCTCCGCCTGGAGGTCGAGCGCGTAGAACGCCATCAGCGGCGCGACCAGCATCAGGCCGAGCATGTCGACGAAGCAGACGGCCATCAGCACCCACAGCCGCTTCATCGACCCTGGTCTCCACGATGGTCCAGGTCTAATCTTCTTGCCACCGGACATGCCCAACGCCACCCTGTTCCGTCGCACCCTGCTGCGCGTGATCGCGGTGCAGCTGGCGACGCTGCTGCTGCTCTGGCTGCTGCAGACCCGCTACTCCGGGTGATCCCGTGCGCACGATAGACCTGGTGATCGTCGCCGTCTACCTGGCGTACGTGCTGGTGGACGGCGTGCGCCGGGCCAAGGGCACACGAGGAATCGAAGGCTACTTTCTGGCGAACCGCAGCCTGCCGTGGTGGGCCGTCGGCCTCTCGGTCATGGCGACGCAGCTCTCGGCCATCACGCTGATCGGCACGACGGGACAAGGCGCCACCGACGGGTTGCGCTTCGTGCAGTTCTACCTCGGTCTCCCGCTCGCCATGGTCATCCTGGGCGTGACGCTGGTCCCGTTTCTGCGCGGGGCCAGGGTGTTCACCGCGTACGAGTACCTGGAACGGCGATTCGACGCACGCACCAGGTCCCTGACGGGCTTTCTCTTTCTCGTGGCGCGCGGGATGTCCTGCGGGACGATCATCGCGGCGCCGGCCGTGGTGTTCTCGTCCATTTTTGGATGGAGCCTGCTCTGGTCGGTGGCCCTCATCGGTTTTCCGACCGTCCTGTACACCATGATCGGCGGCGTGCAGGCGGTTACCTGGGTGGACGTGAAGCAGATGGGGCTCATCGTCTTCGCGCTGATCGCGGTGCTGGTGACGCTCCTCGTTCAGCTCCCGGTCGCGCCCGATCATGCACTCGCCCTGGCGGGCGCGACGGGCAGGCTCCGCGTCTTCGACTTCTCCCTCGACCTGACCAACGATTTCACGGTCTGGTCGGGTGTGATCGGCGGCACGTTCCTCATGCTGTCGTATTTCGGGACCGACCAGAGTCAGGTCCAGCGCTACATGACCGCTCAGTCGGTGGACCAGGCGCGCAGCTCGCTCCTGATGAGCGCCTACTGGAAGATTCCGCTCCAGGCGCTGGTGCTGCTCATCGGCGTCCTGGTGTTCGTCTTCTTCGTATTCCAAAAACCCCCGCTGCTGTTCAACCCCACGCAAGCGCAAGCGGTGCAGGCGGCGGCGCCCGAGCGCTACGCCGCCCTCGACGAGCGGTACCGCACCGCGCTCGAGGAACGCGAGCGCGCAGCCCAGGCCGCGGCGCTCGCGCGCGAGCGCGGAGACCGCGCGGCGGCGGACGCCTCGTTGGCGTTGTTCCGAGCGCGGGAGGCGGAGGTGGACACGCTGCGCGACGCGGCGCACGACTTGGCCGGCCGGGCCACCGGAGACACCGCTCGCGACGTGAACTACATCATGCCCTGGTTCGTGTTGCATTATTTGCCGATCGGCCTCGCAGGCATTTTCGTCGCCGCGGTCCTCGCCGCCGCGATGTCCAGCGTCGCCGCCGAGCTGAACGCCCTGTCCACCGTCACGGTGATCGACTTCTACCGGCGGTGGGTCCGCCCCGACGCGCCGGACGCGCACTTCCTTCTGGTCTCGAAGGCCGCGACCGGATTTTGGGGCCTGTTCGCCTGCATCGTGGCCACGTTCGCCGCGACGCTCGGCTCCCTGATCGTGGTGGTCAACCGCTTCGGGTCGTTTTTCTACGGTTCCATCCTCGGCGTCTTTTTGCTGGCCATGATCCCGCGGGCGCGGGCGACTGGGGCGTTCTTCGGGTTGATCGCCGGGATGGCCACGGTGGGCACCGTGAACTTCGCGGCCCCGTCGGTCTCGTGGTTGTGGCACAACGTCATCGGAGCACTGACCGTTGTGGCCGTCGGCTTGGTGCTGAGCGCGTTACGGAACATTGCGGCGCCGCAGGCCGAGTAGGTTGACGAAGAGACGAAATGCCCCCGGCACTCCCGCCGGCAGCTGCCGGAAGAAGCTCAATCCCGTGTACACGTACGTCCCCCGCCCCAGCGGCGCGATGAGCAGGCCCCCCTGCAGCGCGGTGGCGTTGGCCGCGGAGTCGTGCGTCTCGAGAATCGGCATGTAGGTCGAGTCCCAATCGCGGGCGAAGTACAGCCCGCGCTCCTGGACCCAGCCGCGCCAGTCGCCCGGCCCGATGGCGTTCGGATAATTGAGGACACGGTGCTCCGGATCGAGCGCGGTCACGGGCGCGGTCTCGTCGGTGACGCGGTCGTGCGGGCGGCTGATGCGCAGCGGGTAGGGCGCGTATCCGCCTTCGATGAAGGCGTACTGCTGGTACTGCACGATCACGAGGCCTCCGGCGCGCGCGTACTCGAGCAGGCGGGCGTTGTTCGCGATCAGCGCCGCGTCGGTCTCATAGGCGCGGCTGCCGACGACGATCGCGTCGTAGTGCGACAGGTCGCCGCTTTCCAGGTCAGCGGCGTCGAGCAGCTCGAGCGGCACGCCGGCGGAGATGAGCGCTTCCGGGACGCGGTCGGCCGCGCCGCGCACGTACCCCACCCGGGAGAGCGGCGGCAGGAGGAGCGGCGCCGCGACGATGCGCGCGTCCGACGGCCGCACCAGCGCGCGGGGCCGGATGTGCGGGTAGTCGATCACCACGAGGCCGCCCGCGTTGCGCTCCGCCCTCACCCGCAGCTCATACCCGCCAGGCCGCACGTCCGCCGGTGGCGGGCTCAGCGCGACCGTGATCGTCCGTGATTCGTCTTCGCGCCCGAACGCCAGGCTCTCGGCGGGGACCGGCGGCCAGCCGCGGGGCGCCGTCACGACCACGGGCGCCGTCGCCGGGCCGCGCCTGCGGTTGGTGACGGTGACCGTGAATGCGCGGGCCGCACCGTCGGCGCCGCCCCCGTTCACGGGCCAGAGCACCTCGTCCGGCGCGATCGCGACGTCGAAGTCCCGCGTCACGAAGATCGGCCGCCGTACTTCCCCGACCGCCTGGTCGCGATAGCGGAAGACCACTTCGCGCGTCAGCACGACGGGCACGCCGGCGATGGTGAGGCGCGCGCGCACCGCGAGCGGCGGCGGCTCGAAGGCCAAGCCGCGCACGGTGGCCGGCACGCCGGTCCAATCGTACAGCCCCCGCCCGGCTCCCAGGCGCGGGCGACGCAGAAAGTAGGGCTGCGTACGCTCGGCGTCCGGCGCGACCACGACAGCGAAGCGCCGCGTCGCGACGGTCCCGGGAGCCACGGCCGCGGCGGCCGGCTCGAATCGTGTGACCCGCCATCCGCCGGGCGCGCGCAGCTCCACGCTGTCCAGTCTTACGGCGTCGCCGCCGCCGTTCCACACCGTGACTTCCACCTGCACGCGCTGGCCCGCCACGATGATGCCGTCGTCCGCCGTCCCGTCGATAGCGACGCGGGCCGCGACCGCGATCGCGCGCTCGAGCAACGCGCGCTGCTCCGCGTCGTCCGGGCCGAGCAGCCGCGCCGCGCGCGCCAGGTAGGGCAGAATCTCGGCCGGCCGCCACGGGTTGAGCGCGCGCCGCGCCGAGTCGATCGTGGCCGC
>JBOHSP010000274.1:0-8086 GCA_050733275.1 Gemmatimonadales bacterium | reverse complement strand
CGGGCGCCGCGGCGGACGTCGCTCCGGCCCGGCCGGTGGCCGATGTCGTCATCAACGCCACGCCGCTGGGCCTGCGGCCCGACGACCCGCTACCGATCGCGCCAGATGCGCTCCCCGAGACGCGCGTCGCGCTCGACCTCGTGTACGCTGTGGGCGAGACCCGCTGGGTGCGGGCGCTGCGCGCGCGGGGGATGGCGGCGGCGGACGGCCGGGGCATGCTGGTCGCGCAGGGGGCGGCGGCATTTCAACGATTGTTTCCCGGCGTTCCCGCGCCGGTGGAGGTGATGCGTGCGGCTGTCGAGCGCGCGCTCCGCGCGTGATGCCGCGGTGCAGTTGCTGCTCCCCGCCGAATGCCTGCTGTGCCGCCACCTGCTGGTCCCCGCCGAATCGGACCGCATCGTGTGCGCCGTCTGCCGGCACCGCTGGCGACCGGTGCGTCCTCCCTGGTGCGCGCGCTGCGGCCAGCCCGAGCCGCTGTTCGGCCCCTGCCGGCTGTGCCGCGACTGGCCGGAGGCCCTGCGCGCCGTGCGCTCGGCCGTGTGGTTGGTCGCGGGAGCCCACGACGCCGTCGCGGCGTTCAAATACAGGGGCCTGTCGCGCATCGCCGCCGACCTCGCCTCGGTCATCGCCCAGCCCTGGCCGGTGGCCCCCGCGGATGCCGTGCTGGTGCCGGTGCCGCTCGCGCCCGGCCGGTTGCGCGCCCGCGGGTACAATCAGAGTGCCGTGCTGGCCGCGGCTCTGGGCGCGCGCTGGGGCGTCCCCATGCGGGAATTGCTGCGACGCACGCGCGAGACCCCGACGCAGACGGCGTTGACACCGGAGAAGCGCCTGGCGAACGTCGCGGGGGCGTTCCAATTGCGGATTGACGATTGCGGATTGCGGATTGATGGTTGGCCTGTCAAATCCGCAATCCGAAATCCGCAATCCGCAATTGTCTTGGTCGACGACGTCTTCACCACCGGCGCCACCCTGGCTGAAGCAGCCAGGGCGCTGGAACGGGCCGGGGCGCGCGCGATTTACGGCGTCACGTTCGCACGCGCGGCGATTCCGGATTTCACCTGAGCGAACACGGGGGAGCGCATGGCGGTACGGGTCGGGATCAACGGGTTCGGCCGGATCGGGCGCAACGTGGTGCGGGCGGCCGTCATGGCGAAACAGCAGGAGCTCGAGTTCGTCGCTGTGAACGACATCACGGATCCCAAGACGCTGGCGCACCTGCTCAAATACGATTCCGTCCATCGCCGCTTCCCGGGGACGGTCGAGGCCCGCGGCGACGCGCTGGTCGTGAACGGGCGCGAGATCAAGGTGTCGGCCATCAAGGAGCCCGACAAACTGCCGTGGAAGGCGCTCGGCGTGGAGCTGGTGCTCGAAAGCACCGGCCGCTTCACCGACCGGGAGTCGGCGGCGAAGCATCTCGCCGCCGGCGCCCGCAAGGTCGTGATCTCGGCGCCGGCGAAGGGTGAGGACATCACGATCGTCATGGGCGTGAACGAGGACAAGTACGACCCCGCCAAGCACCACGTGATCTCCAATGCCTCCTGCACGACCAACTGCCTCGTGCCCGTGGTGAAGGTCGTCATGGATCACTGGGGGTTCCGGCACGGCTTCATGACCACGGTACACAGCTACACCAACGATCAGCAGATTCTCGATCTCCCCCACAAAGACCTGCGCCGCGCCCGGGCGGCCGCGCTCAGCATCATCCCGACCTCGACGGGCGCGGCCCGGGCCACGAGCCTGGTGATCCCCGCGGTGAAGGGGAAGATCGACGGCATCGCGCTGCGGGTCCCCACGCCCGACGTCTCGATCGTGGACCTGACCGCCGAGGTCGAGCGCCCGACCACGGTGGCCGAGGTGAACGCCGTCTTCAAGCAGGAGGCCGCCGGCCGGCTCAAGGGGTTCCTGGACGTCAGCGAGGAGCCCCTGGTGTCGGCGGATTACATCGGGAGCCTCTATTCGAGCGTAGTCGACGCGATGTCCACCAACGTGATCGACGGCACGTACGTGCACGTGTCGTCGTGGTACGACAACGAGATGGGGTACTCCGCCCGCTGCGTGGACCTGCTGGCCCATATCGGCCGCCGCAAGTGACGAAGCGCGGCCTGCGCGATCTGCCGCCGCAGGCCCTGGACGGCAAGCGCGCGCTGGTTCGCGTCGATTTCAACGTGCCGCTCAAAGACGGCGCCGTGGCGGACGATACCCGCATCCGCGCCGCCTTGCCGACGATCAGCTATTTGCGGGATAAGGGCGCCCGCGTGGTGTTGCTATCCCACCTGGGACGCCCCAAGGGCGGGCCTGATCCCAAGCACTCGCTCCGCCAGATCGTGCGCGATCTCGAGCGGCTGCTGGGCGCGCCGGTCGAGTTCATTGCCGATCCGGCCGCGGGAGTGCCGGCCACGCGGCGGCTGCCGCGCGGCGGCGTCGCGCTCGTCGAGAATACGCGGTTCTGGCCCGGTGAAGAGGCCAACGACCCGCAGCTCGCGCGCGCGTTCGCAGCGCTGGGCGATTTCTACGTGAACGACGCGTTTGGATCGGCCCACCGGGCCCACGCGTCCACCGAGGCGGTGGCCCACCTGCTCCAACCGGCCGTTGCCGGTTTCCTGATGGAAAAGGAGCTGAAATATCTGGGCGACGCCCTGCGCGATCCGCAGCGCCCGTTCGTCGCGGTGCTGGGCGGCGCGAAGATCTCGGGCAAGATCGACGTGATCGAAGCGCTGTTGCCGCGGGTGGACGAGGTGCTGATCGGCGGCGCCATGGCCTGCACCTTCTTCGTCGCCCTCGGATACCGCATGGGGACCTCGCTGGTCGAGCCGGACCGCGTGGCGGTCGCGAAGGCGCTGCTCGAGCGCGGCCAGGGCGGGGGCGGCGGCACGATCATCCTGCCGCGGGGGGCGGTGATCGCGCCGTCGCTCGAGCGCGCGAGCGAGCGGCGCGAAGTCGCCGCGGATGCCGTGCCGGAGGGTTGGGCCATGTACGACATCGACACCGCGACGCAGCACGACTTCCGCGCCCGGCTGCTGCGCGCCAGGACGATCGTCTGGAACGGTCCCATGGGGGTGTTCGAGACGCCCCCGTTCGATGCCGGGACGCGCGCCGTAGCCGCGGCGCTCGTGGAGGCCGGCGCGAAGGGCGCGGTCACGATCGTGGGCGGCGGCGACTCGGCGGCGGCGGTGGCCGGCCTCGAGGACCAACTCAGTCACGTGTCCACCGGCGGCGGCGCGTCGCTCGAGTTCCTCGAGGGCAAGGTCCTCCCGGGCGTCGCCGCGCTCGAGGACGCGTGAGACGCCTGGTCTTCGCGGCCAACTGGAAGATGCACATGGGCCCGCCCGAAGCGCGCGCCTACGTGCGCGCATTCCTCGCGGCGGGGGGCGTGCCGTCGGGTCGGGGCTGCTGGTTCTTCCCGCCGGCGGTCTCGCTCGAGGCCGCCAGTCGGGCGTTCGCCGGGCACGAGGATGTCGTCGTCGGCGTGCAGGACATCTATTGGGAGCCAAAGGGGGCGTTCACGGGCGCCGTTTCCGGCCCGCTCGCCTTTCAGGCGGGCGCTCGCGCCGCGCTCGTCGGCCACTCCGAACGGCGGCACGTGTTCGGCGAGACGGACGAGCAGACGGGCCGAAAGCTCGCGGCGGCGGTCGCCGCCGATCTCCACCCGGTGCTGTGCGTGGGTGAGACGCTGCGCCAGCGTGAAGCCGGGCAGACAATCGCGGTCGTCACCCGTCAGCTCGAGGCCGCGTTCGCCTCGCACGCCGCCGAGCGCAACGTCACGATCGCCTACGAGCCGGTGTGGGCGATCGGCACCGGTCGGAACGCGACCCCGAGCGACGCGGCGGAAGTGCACCGCGCGATTCGCGCGTGGCTCGCCGGGCGGACGGGCGCGCCGGTCACGATTCTGTACGGCGGCAGCGTGAACCTCAAGAACGCCGCCGAGCTGCTCGCGGAACCGGAGCTGGACGGCGTGCTCGTGGGCGGCGCGTCGCTCGATCCGGCCGGCTGGGCCAAGCTTGTGCGCACGCGCGCGCCATAGGTATCTTGCGGCGCGCATGCACACCGTCCTCATCGTCATCCTGATTCTCGACTCGCTGATCCTCGCGACGGCCGTCCTGCTCCAGGCCGGCCAGGGCGGCGGTCTCGCCACGCTGGGCGGCGGCGCCGGCACCGAAACGGTCATGGGCGGTCGGCAGGCGACGACGCTGCTCACCAAAGTGACCTGGTGGACGGCGGCCATCTTCCTGTTTCTCGCGCTGGTGTTGACGTTCCTGTCGCAGCAGGGCGGGCAGGTCCGCTCCGTCCTCGAGGGCCAGGCGGGGCCGCCCGCGCCGGTGCAGACGACGCCGCTCCCGATCGAGCCGTCTCCCGCCCCGTCTCCCCAGCCGCCGCCTCCGTCCAATCGGCAACCCTAGCCCCGCGTACGTCCTGCTCGAAGACGGCGCCTGGTTCCCCGGAACCGCGCCCCTCCCCTTCGAGCCCGCGTACGCCGAAGTGGTGTTCACGACGAATCTGAGCGGCTACCAGGAGGTGTTCACCGATCCCTCCTATCTCGGCCAGATCGTCGTGATGACGGCGCCGATGATCGGCAACTACGGCATCAATCCCGAGGACGTGGAGTCCGACCGGCCGCGCGTCGCGGGCGTGGTCGTGCGCGAGCTGTCCGCGCATCGCTCGAGCTGGCGCGCGACGGGCGATCTGCTCGAATGGCTCGCCGCCGCGACAGTCCCGCTCGTTGCGGACGTCGATACGCGCCAGCTCACCCGCCACATCCGCTCGCGCGGCGCCATGCGCGGCGTCGTCGCCCTGGGCGCGCGCCCCAGCGAGACCGTGCAGTCCGCGCTGGCCGCGTCGCCCTCGATGGACGGCCTCGATCTCGCGAGCGCGGCGACGATCCCCGCGCCCTACGAGGAGCGGCCCCAGGGCGCTGCCCGCCATCACGTCGTCGCCTTCGACTTCGGGATGAAGCGGAACATCCTGCGGGTATTCGTGCAGCACCGCTGCCGCGTCACCGTCGTGCCGGCCGCGACGACCGCCGCCACGGTGCGCGCGCTCGCACCGGATGGCGTGTTCCTCTCGAACGGGCCGGGCGATCCCGCCGCCGTCGGCTATGCGATTCAGACGATCCGCGACCTCGCCGACGGCACGATGCCGATCTTTGGGATCTGCCTGGGCCATCAGCTCCTGGGACTCGCCCTTGGCGGCGAGACGGTCAAGCTTCCGTACGGTCACCGCGGCGGCAACCATCCCGTGCGGGATCTTCAGACAGGACAAGTACTTATAACGTCGCAGAACCACGGCTTCGCGGTGCGCGGCGAGACCAGCGGCGTCCCCGGAGCGAACGCGCTCGAGGTGACCCACCTCAACCTGAACGACGGAACGGTGGAGGGAATTCGCCACCGCGAGTACCCGATCTTTGCCGTTCAGTATCACCCCGAGGCGTCACCGGGCCCCCACGACGCGCGGGGACACTTCGGACAGTTTCTACAAGCTCTTGACACTAAATAAGTAAGCCCGTATGTTGGCCCGACTTCGCAACCTTGGGTGCGGGGACTTGCCAATGACGAAGGCTGACTTGGTCGAGAAGGTCACCGCGCAAATCGCTCGCACAGCCGGTCCCCTGATCTCTAAAAAGGACTGCGCCCGGGTTGTCGATTCATTTCTCGACGCCGTGAAGGCAGCGCTCTCCGAGCAGCATAACATTGAGATACGCGGGTTTGGGACCTTTAAGATCCGCCAGCGCAAGACGCGGATGGCGCGGAATCCGCGCACTGGCGATCCCGTTGAAGTCGCGGCGCGTCCGGTGCCGGTCTTCAAGCCCAGCAAGGAGTTGCGCGCCATGGTCGCCGACGCGAGCGCGCGCGTGCCATCGTAACCCGCTGGCGACAAGGGACTTGGATCTCGCGGCTCCGGCAGATCGTGTCGGAGCCGTTCGATTTTTGCCGCGCAACTGCTTGTCCCAAAGCAGGATGAGAGGAGCTATAATCGGGTGATGGCCACCGTCATGGTTCGCTTCTTCGCCCGCTATGCCGAGCTCGCCGGATGCGAGACGGCACAGATCACCGTGCCGGCCGTCGCGACTGTCGGCGACGTGGTGCGCCGCGTGCGCGATACGATCCCCGGTGCCGCGGCGCTGCCCAACAGCCCGCTCGCCGCGCTGAACCTGCGGCAGGCATCCCACAACGCCGCGGTACGCGATGGCGATGAGCTGGCGTTGCTGCCGCCGCTCGCGGGCGGATGAGCGGAGACACACGCGTGCGCTTTCTCACCACCGATCCCTTGTCCATCGATGCGCTGCTCGCGGACGTGCGGTCAACGGAGTGCGGCGGCACGTGCGTGTTTCTCGGGACGGTCCGCGCCGGGCCGGATGATGGCGAGGTGGTCGCGATCGAGTACTCCGCGTACGCAGCGATGGCGGATGCCGAGTTGGACCGGATCGCAGGGGAGGCCGCCGCGCGCTGGCCCGGGGCACGCGTGGCCGCGCGCCATCGGCTCGGGCGCATACCGGTCGGCGAAGCCAGCATCGCGATCGCCGTCGCGGCGCCGCATCGCGCCGCGGCGTTCGAGACCTGCCGCTACGTCATCGAGCAGGTGAAGGCCCGGCTGCCCGTCTGGAAGAAGGAATTCCGCGCGGACGGTACGGCGCTGTGGGTCGACTCCTCGGGCACGCCGGTGGCGGCGCATGATCGCTGACACCCTGGGCCGCCCCCTCGGGAGTTTGCGCGTCTCCGTCACGGACCGCTGCAACCTGCGCTGCCGCTACTGCATGCCGGAGCAGGACTACGTCTGGCTGCCGAAGCAGTCGATCCTGACGTTCGAGGAAATCGCCCGTCTCGTACGCGTGTTCACGGGGCTCGGGGCGCGGAAGATCCGGCTCACCGGCGGCGAGCCGCTGCTGCGTCACGATCTCGCGGCCCTCACGGCGATGCTCGCCGCGATTCCCGACGTGCAGGATCTCGCCCTCACGACCAACGGGCTGCTGCTGGCGCGCCTGGCCGAGCCGCTGCGGCGCGCGGGCCTGCGCCGCGTCACGGTGAGTCTGGACACGCTGCGGCCCGAGCGGATGCGGGCCCTGGCGAAGAGCGATCGCCACGGCGACGTCCTCACGGGGATCGCGGCCGCGCATGCCGCCGGATTCGCGCCGCTCAAGCTGAACACGGTCGTGATCCGGGGCGTGAACGACGACGAGCTCGCCGAGCTCATCGAGTTCGCCCGCCCCTACGGGGCGGAGGTGCGGTTCATCGAGTACATGGATGTGGGCGGCGCCACGGAGTGGTCGCGCGATCAGGTCGTGTCGCAGCGGGAGATGCTCGACGAGCTGACGAGCCGCTACGGCAGGATCACGCCGCTGCCAGGAAATGGCGCGGCGCCGGCCGAGCGATTCCAGCTCCCCGACGGCACGTCGTTCGGAATCATCGCGTCGACGACGGCGCCGTTTTGCCGAGACTGCGACCGCAGCCGCCTGACGGCGGACGGGACGTGGTACATGTGCCTCTATGCGCCGACGGGCCTGGATCTGCGCGAGCGGTTGCGGGCGGGGACGACGGACGCGGAGTTGGCCGCGCTGATCACCGCCAGCTGGCGCGGGCGAACCGATCGCGGCGCAGAGGACCGGCTGGCGCTCGCAGCGCGCGGCGCACTGTATCCGCGCGAGGCGCTGCGGGCCGATCCGCGGAGGGAGATGCATACGAGAGGCGGATAAGGCGTCGAGCAAAGGCGTCGAGCAGAAACGTCGAGCAAAAACGTCGCATAGAGCTTAACTTCCCCCGCACCATGCTTACCAAGATCACCGTCGTCGGCGCCGGCAATGTCGGCGCCACCACCGCTCAGCGCCTCGCCGAAAAACAGCTCGCCCGCACCGTCGTCCTCGTGGACGTGATCGAGGGCGTTCCCCAGGGAAAGAGTCTCGACCAATGGCAGTCGGGGCCCATCGAGGGCTTCGACACGCGTCTCGTGGGCGCCAACGACTACGGCCCGGCGGCGGGCAGCGAGCTGGTCGTGGTCACCGCCGGCATCGCCCGCAAGCCCGGCATGAGTCGTGACGACCTGGTCCGCACCAACGCCGACATCGTCAAGCAGGTTTCCCAGAACCTCAAGCAGCACT
>JBOHSP010000273.1:0-2122 GCA_050733275.1 Gemmatimonadales bacterium | reverse complement strand
CGCTGGGCGTCATCGCCGGCGCGACGCGCGCCGCCGCGGTGGTGCTCTACCAGCCGGCCTACGACGCCAACGAATGGGCGCCCACGGCCGCCCACGGCTTCGACACCGCGGCCGCCCCGGGCCCCGTCGCGCGGGGCACGATGCGCGATCTGATCGGCGACTCCGCCCAGACCATCCATTACACCGGCGAGGCCGCGCAGCCCGTCCGGTTCCAGTTGCACCTCACGGCCGCGGTGCCGCACGGCATCGTGCTGGTGCCGCTGCGGGCGGGCGAGAGCCCCGCGACGACCAGGCTGATCGGCATCTTGTGCGTGATTCCCGCCGCGCCGTTCGAGACCGACGAGCGGGCGGCGCTCGATCAGGCCGCGCCCAACCTCGCCGTCGCCTGCGAGCGCGAGTCGGCCCACCAGAATACGCGGCGGCTCACGACCGAAGTGCGCCACACGGCGCGCCGCCTGGAGCAGCTCAACACCGAGCTGGACGGCGCGATGCGCACCAAGGACCAGTTCCTGTCCAACATCTCGCACGAGCTGCGCACGCCGCTGAACAGCATCATCGGCTTCACCGACCTGCTGCTCACAGAGGAGCTGGGTACGCTGAGCGCGCAGCAGCGCGACTTTCTGGAGACGGTCGCGCGCAACGGCCGCCATCTGCTGGAGCTCATCAACGAGCTGCTCGACCTGCAGCGCATCGCCGCCGGCCGGATGGAGCTCAAGCCCGGACCGGTGGACGTGGCCGAGCTGCTCGCCGAGGCGGTGAGCAGCGTGCAGGCGCAGGCACAGCAGCGCCGCCACGCCCTCGAGCTGGCGCCGCTGCCGGGCGACCTGCGCGTGCACGCGGACCGCGGCCGCGTGCGCCAGGTCCTGCTCAACCTGCTGTCGAACGCGATCAAATTCACGCCGGACGGCGGGCGTATTACCATCGCGGCCGCGCCGGTGAACGGGGGCTCGGCGGTGCGCGTCGCGGTCACCGACACGGGCCACGGGATCACCCCCGACGACCAGGCCAAGCTGTTCCAGGAGTTCGTGCAACTCGACGCGTCCGCGAGCCGCCGCCACGAAGGGACGGGGCTCGGCCTGGCCCTGTCCCGCCGCCTGGTGGAGCTGCAGGGCGGCACCATAGGGGTCGAGAGCACCCCGGGTCAGGGCAGCACGTTCTGGTTCACGCTGCCGCAGACCGAACCGGAGGAGCGCTGAGCATGGCGACGATCCTCGTAGTGGAAGACCAGCCCGACAACCTGAAGCTGCTAGCGACCCTGCTGACACTGCGCGGCCACCGCGTGATCGGCCTGGCGACGGGGGATGAGGTGGCGGCGACGGTGCGTCGCGAGCGGCCCGCCCTCGTGCTCCTCGACATTCAGCTCCCCGGGCGGGACGGCTTCGCCGTGCTCGAGGAGCTGCAGGGCTTGCCGCCGGAGGAACGCCCGCCCAAGGTGGTGGCGCTCACGGCGCACGCGATGCCGGAAGACCGCGCGCGCGCCGTCGCGGCGGGGTTCGACGACTACATCACCAAACCGATCGACGTCCGGACGTTTCCCCAGCAGGTCGCCGCGCTCCTGGGAAACCCGGGCGCCGCTTCCTAGCGTTTCCGGGGGCGAACCACTTCTCCAGGGATCCGATATGACCGCGAAGCTGCTCTTGATCGGCCGCATCGTGTTTGCGGCGTTCTTCATTCTGTCCGGCTTCAACCACCTCACCAACCTGGGTATGGTGGCGCAGTACACGGCGAGTCAGGGCGTTCCCGCCGCGCAGGTTGCCGTCCTCACGACGGGGCTGATGCTGCTGTTCGGCGGGTTCAGCGTGCTGCTCGGGTGGCAGGTGCGGGCGGGCGCGCTGGTGCTGATCCTGTTCCTCGTGCCCGTCGCCTTCATCATGCATCGCTTCTGGGGGCTGGCCGATCCGATGATGGCCCAGATTCAGCAGGCGCACTTCTGGAAGAACATCACGCTGGCGGGCGCGGCGCTGATGATCTACGCGCTGGCGACGCTGTATCCCGGGCGCTGGCCCTACAGCGTGGGCCGCGCGCCGGCTGCCGGCATGTCACGCTAACGGGGCCAGGACGGGGGCGGAGTCGGCGCGACCGGAGCCCTCTGCTCGACCCGCGCCGGCCTCGCGGGCCGCGG
>JBOHSP010000272.1:0-6617 GCA_050733275.1 Gemmatimonadales bacterium | reverse complement strand
CTCCCCCGGCGCGCGTCACACCCGCGGGTCCGCGGCGATTCCCTCGCCGAGCACGACGTTGTCGATGAGCCGCGTGGTCCCGACGCGCGCGGCGACGGCGACGATGGTCCGCGGCGTGGCCCGGGTGGCGGGTTGCAGGTCCTCGTCGATGAGGGCGCAGTAGTCGGGCTGCACGCCGGGCGCCTGCAGCGCCGCCTGGCCGGCGCGCGCCAGCGCCGCAGGATCGGCCTCGCCGCCGCGCCACGCCTGCTCCACGGCGCGCAGCGCGCGCGACAGCACCAGGGCCGCGCGCCGCTGGTCCGGGTTGAGATAGGCGTTGCGCGAGGATAGCGCGAGCCCGTCCAGCTCCCGCACCGTGGGAGCGATGTCCAGCGTGACCGCGAAGTCGAGATCCTGGACCATCCGCCGGACCAGCATCGCCTGCTGGAAGTCCTTGCGCCCGAACACGGCCACGTCCGGCTCCACGAGGTGGAACAGCTTCGCCACCACGGTCAGGACCCCGGCGAGGTGTCCCTGCCGGGCCGCGCCCTCGAGCTGGTCCGCGCCCGGACCGGGGGCGACGCGCACCACCGGCTCCTGCGCGTACATCAGTTTGGTATCGGGCACGAACAGAACGTCGACGCCGCGGCCCTGCGCCAGGGCGCGGTCCCTGGCGAGATCCCGGGGATAGCGCGCGAGGTCCTCGGCCGGACCGAACTGCAGCGGATTGACGAAGATGCTCATCGCGACCCGGTCGGCGAGCTCGCGGGCGCGGTCCACGAGGCGCAAATGCCCCTCGTGCAGGAATCCCATGGTGGGAACGAACCCGATGCGCCGGCCGCGCGCGCGCTCCGCCCGCGACCATGCGCGCATTTCGGCGAGGCCGGAAAGCTCGATCAGTCAGAACTCCCGCTTCTTCATCTCCTTGAAGAACTCGCGCCGCTCGATGTCGTCCTCCGTGGTCTCCGGCGGGAGGGTGCTGTCGTAGCGCCGCGGCTTCACTTTCTTCTTCGCCGCCTGCGCTATGTTCTTCTTGATCAGCTTGGCCAGCCGTTCGTCCTCGCGCTTGGACATCCGCTCCGTCCCCATGAAGTTCGGGCCTAAGATAACGAATCGCGTCCCGCGGCCAGAAGTGCCGGGCGGCGGCCGACCTGGCGCCACCCCGCAGGGTGCTGCAAAATCCCCGCGTGCCGATCAACCGCCGCGACTTTCTCAAGCTGGCCGGAGCACAGGCCGGCGCGCTGCTTGCCGGCGCGTCCTGCACCCCCGGGCCGTCGCCCGGAGCCCCCTCCCCCATCAGTGGTCGCATTCCCGATGTGATCGTGATCGGCGCCGGTGCGTTCGGCGGCTGGACCGCGTGGCACCTGCGGCACCTCGGCGCCCGCGTGACGCTGATCGATACGTGGGGACCCGGGAACTCGCGCGCCACCTCGGGCGACGAGACGCGTGGGGTGCGCACCTCGTACGGCGACCGTGAGCACTGGATCCGCTGGGCCAACGAGGCCATCGCGCGCTGGAACGCGTGGGACGACGAGTGGTACGACCGGCTGCACTTCCATCACTTCTTCACCACGGGCGACCTGATCCTGCGCCCCGCGCCCGAGCCCTGGCTGACCGACACGCTGCGGGTGTGGGGCACGCTCGGCGTGCCGCACGAAATCCTGACGCTCGACGAAGTGGCGCACCGCTATCCGCACATCAATCTCGACGGCATGCGCCTCGCCGCGTTCGAGCCGAATGCCGGCGTGGTCCGCGCCCGGCGGGTCTGCCAGACGGTCGGCAACATGTTCCGCGAACGCGGTGGAGAGATCGTGATCGCCCACGCGCGGCTCGGCAGCCGCAGCGGCGGCCGGCTGCTCGATGTGGCGCTCGCCGACGGCACGCGCCGCCCCGCCCGCCAGTTCGTCATCGCCTGCGGTCCGTGGCTCGCCAAGGTACTGCCCGATGTCATGGCCGACCGGCTGCGCACCCCGCTCGGCCAGGTCTTTTACTTCGGGACGCCGCCGGACGACCAGCGCTTCGTATATCCCAACCTGCCGAGCTGGAACGTCCCCGGCGTGACTGGCTGGCCGGCCCTTCCGGTGGACCACCGCGGCTTCCGCGTGCGCACCGGCGGGGGCCGGCGGCCGGGCGTGCCGCGGCCCACCGACCCGGATACCTCGATCCGGTGGCCGTCGCCCGAAGCCGTGGAGCGGGCGGTGGAATTCGTCTGCGAACGATTTCCGCTGCTCGAGCACGCACCGCTGCTCGAGACGCGCGCCTGCCACTACGAGCTCAGCGCCAGCCGCGACTTCATCATCGACCGGCATCCCGCGCTCGAGAACGTGTGGATCGCGGGCGGCGGCAACGCGGAGGGCTTCAAGTTCGGGCCGGTCATCGGGGAGTACGCCGCGCGGCGCGTCCTGGGCCGCGCCACCGACCCGGCGTTGGCCGAGCGGTTCCGGATCCCGCTGCAGACGTTCGAGCCTACGTCCAGTGGATTTCGGGACGATGAGGACAACTTCGGGGCGCCGCTGTAACTTGAAGGCGGATAACTGCGCATAACTGCACAGAACGGCGCGGTCGCAGACGGTGCCGCTTGCGGCCGAGATCGGGAACGCGCTGGCCAGCTTCACTCACCGCTGCACGAACCGCTGTACCCGCTTGGAGGTCTCCACCTCGCTGGTGTAGAGGCGGCCCCGCGAATCAACGGCCGCATTGTGCACCCACCCGAACTGTCCGGCCATGCGCCCGCCCCGCCCGATCGTGCCCACCACCCGCAGGTCGTCGCGCCGCAGGATCCACACCTTCTGATTGGTGCCGTCGGGGACCAACAGGTAGGTCTCGAGTGAGTCGCGCGACAAGGCCACATCCCACACCGAGCCCATGGCGCGCGTCGCGCGGGCCACAAACGCCTCGCGCACGAACCGCCCGTCCTTGTGGAACACCTGAATGCGGTTGTTCACGCGGTCGGCGACGTACACGAGGCCGTCGCGGGAGAGTCGTACGCCGTGCACCGTGTGGAACTGCTGTGGCGCGCGCGCGGTGTCATAGCTCGGCGGCCACATCGACGCGACGGCTGGATCGTAGCGCACGGAATCGCCGTCCACGGGCGGCCGCCCGTAGGCGCCCCAATGACGCTTGTAGGCGCCGGTCGTCGCATCGAACACGATGATCCGGCGGTTGCGATACCCGTCGGCCACGAACACCTCGTTGGACGCCACATCCACGGCGACGGCGGTGGGCTGGCCGAGCCGCAGCGTGTCGTTGGAGCCCCCGGTCTCGCCACGCCGCCCGATCTGGAGCAGCAGGCGGCCCTCGCGGTCGAACTTGAGGACGACATGGTCGCCGCCGCCGCTCGAGGCGATCCAGACGTTGCCCGCCGCGTCGACGTGCAGGCCGTGCTCGGTGCGCGGCCAATACGGCACGCTGTCACCCGCGGCGGTGCGCGGCCCGCCCCACGCCCCCACGACAGCGCCGGCCTGGTCGAACTCGATCACCGAGGGCGCGGGGATGCAGCACTCCGAGATCGGCGGCCGCTGCGCCGCGCCGGCTTCACGGGCGGTGAGCGTACGCGGCCGGTGGAGAACCCAGACGTGGTCGTCGGGCCCCACGGCCACGCCGGAGACCTGCCCGATGATCCAGTTATTGGGGAGCTCGCGGGGCCAGAAGGGGTCGACCTGAAACGCCGGGGCTCGTGGCGCCGCGCGCGACCGAGGCTCGGCGCGCGCTTCGCCCGGCGGCGGCAGCGGGGCGCGCATCTCCACGACGCGGTTCTGCAGCCGGCCGAGGTGCTCGATCTCGACCTCGACGACGTCGCCGGGTTTCACCGTGTTTTCGCGTCCCGGGAGCGTGGGGTAGGTCCCCGTGTAGATGAGATCGCCCGGCAACAGCGTCAGGTAGCGGCTGATGTAGCTCACGAGCTGCGCGGGCGTGTTGAGGAGCTGGCTCGTGCGGCCGGTGGCGACCGTGTCGCCGTTGACGCGAATCACCACCGCCAGATCGCTGTAGTCTACGCCGGTCACCACCGCGGGCCCCAGCGCGGCCCACGTATCGACGGCCTTGGAAATCAGCCGCGTCGGCTCGTTCACGCCCTGGCGTTCACCGTACCAGGTGTTCTCGCTGAAGTCGTTCCCCACCGCGACGCCGAAGATGTAGCGCGGCGCGTCCTCCACCGAGACGTGCCGGGCGCGGCGGCCGATCACGAGAACCAACTCACCCTCCCAGTCGAGATTGCGCGCTTCGGGAGGGTGCTCGATGTCGGCGCCGGGGCCGACGAGGCTGGTGGGCATCTTGGCGAAGTAGCGCGGATGCGGCACCGGCTGCTCGCGTCCCGGCCGGCGGGTGTTGATCGCGATGCCGAGGACCTTGCCCACCCGGGAGGGATCGAGGGGCGCGAGCAGGCGCACGTCCGACAGACGAACCGTGCGGCCGGTGGGCCGCGGTTGGGAGAAGGGGTCGCCCGCGATCTGCCGGATCACCGCGCCCTCGAGCACACCGTAGGCGGTGTCACGCCCGGAGACGTAGCGCACGTATCGCGAGACCTGTTGGGCGGCGGTGTCGGGAGCATGGAGCAGGAAAAGCGCAAGCAGCAGTAGGCCCGCCCTCATGGTTGCTCCTCCCTGCTCCGTGCTCCGTGCTCCCTCGGGAGCGCCAGCGCGACCAGCTCCGCGGGCACGTCGGCGCTGGCCACGGCGACGACGATGTACTGGCGGCCCGCGTGCAGGAACGTGATCGGCGCCGCGTTGGTGGGCGCCGGGAGCGTCACCTGAGCGATGTCCTGCCCCGTCGCTTTGTCCACCGCATGGAACAGCGGCCCGCCACCGCGTCCTTCGCCATAGAAGAGGAGGGTGCGCGTCACGAGGAGATTGGCGTGGGCGCGCTTTCCCGTTCGCGGCAGGGAGACGCCCCGCAGCGCGGGATGAGTGCGGACGTCATCCGGCGTGTCGCCGTTGGGAATCATCCAGCGATGTTCGCCCGTCGTCAGGTCGATCGCCGTGATCCGGCCGTAGGGCGGTTTGAAGAGCGGCAGGCCCTGCGGCCCGCGCAGCCCGCCGGGCCCGAGCGACACGTAGCGCATCTCGGAGCGCTCGGGATTGCTTTCGAGCGAGATCCGGCTCACGCCGCTCTGGGACGCCACATAGAGGATGCCGGTCTCGGGATCTACGGCCGTGCCGCCCATGATGTTCACGCCGCCGTTCGCCCCGGGCGCCTGAAACGTCCCTCGCGTTCCGTCCGGAGCATCGACCCGCGAGACCGGCGTGTACAGCGGACCCATGCGGTACTCGCGCGCGATCTCCAGCGCCTGCCGGCGCAGCTCCGGGGTGAAGTCGATGAGGTCGTCGCGCGTCACGCCCTGCCGTTCGTACGGCGCGGGACGCGTCGGGAAGGGTTGGGTCGGCGACGTCCATTCTCCTGGCGTGTCGGATGCGGGCACGGGCCGTTCCTCGATGGGCCACACGGGTTCGCCGGTCAGGCGGTCGAAGACGTAGGCGAATCCCTGTTTCGTCGTCTGCACCACGATGCGGCGCGGTCGGCCGTCGATCGTGACTTCCACGAGGTTGGGCGCCGTCGGGGTGTCGTAGTCCCAGATGTCGTGGTGAATCATCTGGAAGTGCCACACGCGCCGTCCCGTCCTGGCGTCGAGCGCGAGGACGCTCTCCGAGAAGAGGTTGGCGCCCGGCCGGTGCCCGCCGTACCAGTCGTTATGCGGATGCCCGACCGGAACGTACACGATCCCCGCGGCAACGTCCGCCGAGAACGGCGCCCAGGCGTCATTCTTCCCGGCCACGCGCCAGGAGCCGTCCAGCCAGGTATCGTGGCCGAATTCCCCGGGCCGAGGCACGAGGTGGAAGATCCAGAGCTGCGTCCCCGTGCGCACGTCGAAGCCGCGGATGGTGCCCGGGATGTTGCGCAGCCGTCTCGGGTAGTACCCCTGCAGCGCGGAGCTACCGACGACGATGACGTCGCCGACGACGATGGGCGGCGAGCTCGAGCCGATGGCTCCGGCGGCCGGATCGATCCCGCGCACGATCCCGGCCGTGCCGTTCGCCGATGCGGCGGCGCGGACCGGGCCGTGGTCGCCGTTCGTGCGCATCGGGCCCGGCTCCCCCGCCCACGGGACGAGCGGGTAGCCGAGGCCCTCCATCAGGTCGACGATCCCGTTTCTGCCGAATCCGGCCACCGGGTCTCCGGTCGCGGCGTCGAGCGCGACGAGGTGATAGCCCGGCGTCACGACGAGGACGCGCCGCTCGCGGCCGCGGCTCCAGTACGCGAGCCCCCGGCCCGAGAAGCGGCGCGGCGCCTTTTCCCAGCGCAGGCCCTCGTCCATGCGCCACGTCCACACGGTCTCGCCCGTGGCGGGGTCGATGGCGGCGACGGCGCGGCGCTCGCCCGCGACGGTATAGAGGCGCCCGTCCGCGTACAGCGGCGTGGCGCGGTAGTACGTCTCCGGCGTCGGCCCGAAGCTGGCGGCGCGCCAGCGCCACGCCACCTCGAGCTGGGCGACGTTGTCGCGCGTGATCTGAGTGAGCGCCGCGTATCGCGTGCTGCCTGCGTCGCCGCCCCAGACGCGCCACTCGCCGTTGGCGGCCCCGCGCTGGGCCGCGAGCGGCAGCGCGGCGACGACGCCCGCGAGCATCGCCGGCCACGCGCGGCTC
>JBOHSP010000271.1:0-6877 GCA_050733275.1 Gemmatimonadales bacterium | reverse complement strand
TCCTCGCGGCGCTCGCCGGCGGCGCCGTGCTGGTGCTCGGCCTGCGCGGTGAACACCCCGAGCGCATTTGGTGGGCGTACCACGCGAACTTTGTGTTCTGGGCGGGCCTGGCGCAGGGCCTCGTCGTGGTCGCGGCGTCTGCGAAGCTCGCCAAGGGGCACTGGGCCGGCACGATCATCCGCTTCGCGGAAGCGGCCGCCGCCTTCACGTTCGTCTCGGTCGTACTGTTCGTGGGGTTGTACGTCGGCCGCGAGCACATCTTTCCGTGGCTGCACGAGCCCCGGCCCGATCTGGGGGGCTGGCTCACGTCGCGCTGGTTTTTCCCGCGCAACGCCCTGCTGCTCGCCGTGCTCGCGTGGCTGTCGTGGCGCTTCGTGCGGCGCGACCTCGGGCCCGACCTGCGCGAGATGACGAGCGGGACCGCCGTCCCGCGCACCGAGGACGCCGGCCCGATCATGCGCGACGCGGCCATCCTCGTGCTCGCCTTCGCGTTCGGCTACAACATGCTGGGATTCGACCTGATCATGTCGCTGGCCCATAAATGGGTGAGCAATCTGTTCGGCGCGTTCTATTTCATGGGGAGCTTCCTCGCCGCCCTCATGGCGCTCGCGGTCCTCGCCCCCGTGCTGCGCCGCACCATGGGGCTCGGCGCCATCTTCTCGCCGCGCCAGCAGCACGATCTGGGGAAGCTGTGCTTCGGCTTCACGGTGTTCTGGGCCTACCTGATGTGGTCGCAGTACCTCGTGATCTGGTACGGCAACCTGCCCGAGGAAACCCATTTCATCTTCTATCGGCTCTCCGGTGCCTGGCGCCCCGTCGGCGTGGCCGTGTTCTTCATGGTGTTTCTGATTCCCTTCATCGGTCTGCTGGGGGTGCGGCCCAAGCTCTACACGCCGACCCTGGTCACGTTCGCGCTCGTGGGCCTCGCGGGGAGCTGGTTGGAGCGGTATCTCGAGGTCGTGCCGTCCATCAATCACGGCGCGGGCCCCGCGATCGGAGTGCCCGAGCTCGGCGTCACGGCGCTCTTCGCCGGCCTGTTCCTGGTCTCCTGGGCCTGGTTCGCGCGCCGCTATCCCATCATCTCGCCCCGCCTCGCCGCCGACGCGCTGGAGCGCGAGCACCACTAGCCTTTTCCCCTCCGCGATTGTAGAACTCGGCAGATACCCTTGACTGCCGAGGTTTCTATGCCAAAGCATGGTTGGATCGTCGTGGCCGCCCTGGCCGTCCTGATGGCATGCGGCGGAGATAGTGGTACGGGGTACAACGGCGGCAATCCGCCGCCACCGCCTCCTCCACCCACCGGCGGGCGTTCGACCACCGTCACGGTGAGTGACGATAAGTTTCGGCCGACTCCGGACACCATCACGAATGGACAGACCGTCACGTTCAACTTCACGGGCGCCAGCGCGCACACTGTGACGTTCGAAGACGACATCGGGAACTCCGGCCAGCAGGTGGATGGCTCGCACACCCGGACGTTCAGCGGCATCACAACCGCGACCACGTTCCGCTATCGCTGCACGAATCATTCGTCGACGTTCACGAACGGCATGGTCGCGCAGATCGTGGTCCTACCGTAGGTCATGAACGTGTGGCGCGCCGCAGCGGAGCTGGCCCGGGCCGGCACGCCGGCCGCGATGGCGACCGTGGCACGCGTCCGGGGATCCACGCCCGTGCCCGCCGGGACCAAAATGCTGGTCGGCGCGGCGGGCCGGCTGGTGGGCACCGTGGGTGGCGGCTGCGTCGAAGCGGAAGTGATTGGCGCGGCGCTGCGGGCGCGCGCGCGCGGGCAGCCGGCGCTGCTCACCCACCACCTCAACGCCGATCTCGCGGGTGATCTCGGTCTCTCCTGCGGCGGCACGGTGGACATTTTCGTCGAGCCGCTCGTCGCCGAGGAGGCGTACGTCCGCGCGCTGGAAGCGGCGGCCGCGGCGGAGTCCGGGCTGGTGCGGACGGCCGTCGACTGGGAGCACGGCCCGCTCAAGACGTTCGAGCCGCTGCCGGCGGGGAGGCGCGCGCGGGCGCCCGCGACACTGACGCGCGACGGGCGCTTCGTGGAAGAGTGGCTGACGGTGTCGCCGCGGCTGTTCGTGTTCGGCGCGGGCCACGTGGGCGCCGCGATCGCGCGCGCCGCCGCGGCCGCCGGATTCCGCGTGATGGTCATCGATGACCGCCCCGACTACGCCGATCCCGCCCGATTCCCTGCGGACGTCGCGGTGCTCGCGGCCGACGCGGATGCCGCCCTTGCGCAATTTCCGCTGACGGTCGCCGATGCCGTGATCGTCGCGACGCGAGGGCACCGCAATGACGCCCTGATTCTGGAGCGCGTGGCGACGTCGCCGGCGGGGTACGTGGGCCTGCTGGGCAGCCGTCGCAAAAAAATGGTCGTGACGAAGGGGCTCACGGCGGCGGGCGTTCCCGCCGAAAGCTTGCAGCGCGTGCGGGTGCCGGTCGGTCTCGCGATCGGCGCCGTCACGCCGGAGGAGATCGCGGTCAGCGTGGTGGCGGAGCTGATCGCGTGGCGGCGCGCATCGGCCTGAGCTGCTCGAGCAGCCGGTTCAGCGAATCCGGCCCCAGCGGTCCCGCGATCTCCACCCGCAGCGATCCGACGTACCGCGCCAGGTGTTCGCCGGCGCGCATGCCCATCTGCGGCGCGGCCGGGGCGGGCGCGTCGCGCCGTGCCGCTGCCACCGGCTCGCCTGGCCGCTGGATCAACTGAATCACGCTGGCGGAGTCGAGTGCCTGTTCGACGATCACACCCTGACCATCAGGCGTGGCCCGCAGCGCGCGCAGCGTCAGATCCGCGATCTCGACCGGCTGCGTGCCCAGGATGTCGCGTGCCTGCTCGATGGTCATGACGGCGGGCGCGCCATCGATCACCATCGCCGGCTCCGCATCCCGAACCCCGGCGATTTTGCTCTCGGCCCTCGCCAGCTCGCGGCGAGCGGGCTCAGCGACAGCCTCCGGCGCGGGCGGCGGTGGTGCGGGAGGTTCCTGCGCATTCCGCCGGTCGTCGGATCGAGCCTCCTCAGTGACCGGCGTGGGGGCGGCGGGGGCGAGGCTGTCGGGCTCGCGTTCCGGGGCCTCCCGGAAAGCGAGGTCCGGGCCGCTGAAGCCGGCGCGCCCGCCCGCATAGTACCCGATCCCGAGGGCAATCACGACGGTGGCCGCCCAGGTCAGCGGCACGCGCAGACGCCAGAGCAGCGGCGGCCGGGCGGGGACTCGCCGCGGCGGTTGCGCCAGGCCGAGCAGCTCCCCGGCGCGGCGCGCGAGCGCGCGCTCCTCGGCGAGCCGGTCGCGACAGGCCGCGCAGTCGGCCAGATGCGCCTCGAGCACCGTCCGTTCCTCGGCCGGCAGCTCGTTATCGAGATAGGCGTGCAGCGTTCCCTCATCCACGTGCGACATGTTGCTCCTCTTTTGCCTCGTAGGCTTCGACCAGCCGCCGGCGCGCGCGGGCCAGCGTGGTGCCGATCGCGCCGCGCGCGAGGCCGGTGTGCGCCGCGATATCGTCGTACGACAGTCCGGCGTCCCACAGCAGCAGCGCCTCGCGGTCCCGCGGCGTGAGCTGGTCCAGCGCCAGGCGCACGCGTTCGCGCTGCGCGTCCTCTTCGATCCTGTCCTCCGGTGCACGGCTGACGGCGTCCGGCTCACTTTTCAAGAGCGTCAGGTGGCGCCGCTCGCGTGCCTCACGCCGGGCTTCGTCGCGCGCCATGTTCGCCGCCACGACGAAGAGCCAGCCGCGCGCGTTGTCCGGCTTGTGCACCACCGCCCGCGCGAACGCTTCCTGCGCGAGGTCCTCCGCGCGCTCGGCGTCCCAGACCTTGCGGTACAGGAAACGCACGAGCGCGGGGTAGGTCGACCGGTAGATCTCGGCTAGGTCGTCTGGCATGTGACTCCGATTGCGGAATGCGGACTGCGGATTGCGGATTTGCAGGCGACCGTCATGGACGTCCCCGTCGTTCAATCCGCAATCCGAAATCCGCAATCCGCAATTCGGTCATCCCCGAAACTCCCGCACCAGCCGCTCCAGCTCCCCGGTGGACCACCGCGTCTTCCCGTCCGGTCCAATCTTGATGCTGAGGCGGCGGCCGGCCACCAGCACCGCGGGCTCGAGCCCGGCGGCGGGTGTGAGCTCCGGCATGAGGCGCAGCAGGGCGAAGTACGCCTCGCTGTACGGGGCCACCGTGACGACCCGCAGCGAATCGCCGTGGGTGAGATCGGTCCAGGTGCTGTCGCGCAGTATGAAGAGCCGCCCGCCCACGCGTTGTGTGGGATTCACACCGGACCGCACGCGGCCCAGCAGGGCGCGATCGATGCTGTCGGCCCGCACCTGCACTCCGTCGAGACTCATGAACCCTCGCAGCGACTGATCCTCCTCGGCGCGCGCGACGGCCTGCGCTCCCGCCTGCTCGCGGGCCGCCGGGGCTGGCGCATTGAGCATGCGCCGCTCGACCTCCCGGCGCGCCACGACGTTCGGCTCCTGCACCAGGTAGGACGTGTACTCCGTGAGGATCCCGTAGCGCAGCGCCAGGTGTTTGAGCGCGTCGATCAGCTCACGGCTCTGGCCGCGCAGCCGGATCTCGCGCGACAGCGCCCCCGCCTTGCGCGCCGCCCAGAGCTGCTCGATGTAGCGCGCGTCGCCTCCGTCACGCTCCGTCACCTCGGCGCTGAAGGTCTCGCCCCGGCCGCTGCGGCGGCCGCGCACGCTCACGCCCCACGTGCCGCTGCGCGCACCCCGGTACCTCCCGAACACCACGAGCTCGTCGCCCGCGAAGAGATCGGGAAGACGGGCGGGCTGGAGATCGTACAGCTCGACGCCATCCGTGGCCGACACCGCGACGTCCGTCAGCACCGGACTCGAAATCTTCGCGCTGAGCGAGCCGACGGCGCGCTCGATGTCCTCGCCCGGCCGGACATACTCCGTGGTACCCCGCGCGCGCTCGGTAAGCCGGTCCAGCAGATACGTATTCACGTCGTCGCCCACGCCGAACGCAAACACGCGGAACCGGCCGCGCTCCCGATCGGCGCGCTCGCTGATGCGCTCGGGATCGGTCTCGCCCGTGCTCGCCTGCCCGTCGGTGAGGAACAGCACGACGCCGAGCGCCTCCTCGGCGGGAGCCTCCGCGAAGGCTTCGGTGAGCGCGGCGCCGATGTTGGTGCCGCCTTCGGCCTCCAGAGCGCGGACCCACTCGCCCGCGGCGCGACGCCGGTCACGCGTGGCCGCCGTCCACTCGCCCGCGAAGCGGCGCACCCCGCTCGAGAACGCCACCAGCCGGAAGCGGTCCTGCTCGCGCAGCGAGCCGAGCAATTGCAGCAGCGCCGCGCGCGCCTGCACGATCTTCTCCCCCGACATCGAACCCGACACGTCGATGACCGCGACTACGTCGCGGCGAACCGCGTCCGCGGGCGCGGCCGCGCCCGGCGCGAGCAGCATCATGAAGTACCCGTCTTCCCCGATCGGATGATGCGGCACGAGGGAGACCCCCACCAGCCCGCCGGCGAGCGGCAGCAGCAGCTCGAAATCGGTGGCACTGGCGCGCGCGTCCTCGGCGAGCGCGATCGCAATGCGGTCGCCGTCTCCGGGGCGCGTGACCTGCACCTGGTGCGTGGGGGAATAGGGAGCGCCGAAGCGGCGGGCGCTGTCGACCTCGACGCGCATGCTCCGCGGGGCGTGCCGCCCACGGTCGCCGAGATAGCGGAAGCGCCAGGCGTCGCCGGCGCGCTCCAGCACCTGCGTGTAGCGCAACGTGATCTTGCGCGTCTCGCCCGGATTGATGGGGAAGACGCGGGCACGGATCAAGCCGTGTCCGGCGAGCTCGATGAGCGCGGGGTCGCGCTTGCGCCGCACGATGGCCTCATAGATCGCGCGGGCCTGCCCGGCATCCATCGCCTCCCCGCGCAGCTCCTGATCCCCCTGCCAGAGAGAATAGCTCGAGAACACCGCTTCCCCAGGCAGCGGGAAGTGGTACATCCCTTCGTCCACGGCCGATCCCACGTTGCGGAACCACTCCTCGACCGTGACGCGCGCGACCCGGCCCGTGACGCTGACCTGCACCGCGCTGCGCAGGCGCTCGATCTGCCCGACGCGAATGGGACGGATCGGATCGATCCACCCCTGCCCGGCCAACGGGACAACCAGCGTGCTCACGAGGAGAACGACGCATCCCGGCACGCGACGCAGCAGCTGCATGGCGACCACCCGGTTGGAGACGCCATGAGAGACGCGCGGGAGTGGGATTGTTGCACAATGGCTGTCAGCTGTCAGCGATCAGCAAGCAATGCATGGTGTTGGCTGATGGCTGACAGCTGATCGCTGATGGCTATTGGATCGCGCAGAGATGCGGACCGGATTCCAGTGCTGCGGCGTCCTGCTCGGACAGCTCGCGCAGCCCCAGATTGGCTTCCTTGATCAGTTGGTAGGCAGGAGGGGGCGGGGCCTCGTGCATCGCGATCCACCGCAGGAAGGCGGCCTCATCCTGCATCCCCGCGGCGGCGTTGGTGGACAGAATGACGTCGAACCGCGCGGCCACGGCGCGGTCGGCGCGCCGCTCCGCCTCGCCGGCGTAGTGGGCGGGCAGGACGAGAAGATCTCCCGGCCATTCGCGCCGCGCCCGCTCCAGGCTGTGCCAAAGCAGCTTCGCCCACGCGGCGGCCTGGCCGGCGAGGTCCGGGCGGCCCAACGACTGGACGAACAGGAAGTCGCCGGTCAGCACGACGCCGTCGTCCGCGAGCAGCGCCACGCTGCCGAGCGTGTGACCGGGGACGTGCACCGCGCGCAGCGTTGCCCGGCCGAAGGCGATCGTGTCGCCGTCCGCCAGCGGCTGGGAGGTGAGGCGGCCCGGGGTGCCGTCGTACGGCGACACGGCGTCCGCGGCGT
>JBOHSP010000270.1:0-6876 GCA_050733275.1 Gemmatimonadales bacterium | reverse complement strand
GCGCCGAGCCGCGCCGGCGCGGGTGACGGCGCGCGTGCCATCGCCGTCGGGGAGACGCGGCAGGGCACGCTCACCAGCGACGACGTCCTGCTGATCGGCGACAGCACCTACGCGCAGCCGTGGACCGTCCAGGGTCGCGCCGGCGAGGCGGTGACGATCGACCTCGAGTCGGACGATTTCGACGCGTATCTGTTCCTGCAGGGGCCCGGCGTCTCCGGCGGGGGGGATTTCCAGGACGACGACTCCGGCGGCAACTGCAACGCCCGGCTCACCGCCACCTTCCCGCAGACCGGCGAGTACGAGATCGTTGTGAACACCACGGGCGACCAGTACGCCACCGGGGCGTTCACGCTGAGCGTCACCCGCGGCTCGAAGCCCAAGTCTGTCCAGCGCTGCAGCCGGAGCGAGTGAGCGGTCGACCTTGGGGGGACCGGTGCGCGTCGCCGTGCTCGTCTCGGGTGGCGGCACCAACCTCCAGGCGCTGCTCGACGCGCTGCACGACTCCCCGCTGGCCCGCATCACCCGCGTGATCTCGAACCGGCGCGACGCCGGCGCGCTCGCCCGGGCGCGCCGCGCCGGGCTCCCGGTGACCGTGCTGGGCGATCCGGCCGACGCGGATGAGATCCTCGCGGCCCTGAGCGGCGTGGACCTCGTCGTGCTCGCGGGATACCTCAAGCTCATTCCCGCGGCCGTCGTGGCGCGGTTCCGCTGGCGCATGATCAATATCCACCCCGCCCTGCTGCCCGCCTTCGGCGGCCCCGGGATGTACGGCCGCCGCGTGCACGAGGCCGTGCTGGCGAGCGGCGCCCGCGAGTCGGGCACCAGCGTGCACTACGTGGACGAGGCGTTCGATCGCGGCCCCGTCATCGCCCAGGCCCGTGTCCCCGTACTCGCTGGGGACACACCGGAGTCGCTTGCCGAGCGCGTGCTCGACGCCGAGCACGAGCTGCTGCCGAGAGTCGTGCGCGAGCTGGCGCGTCGCGGTCTTCCAGATCATCCCGTGCGGGTGGAATCATGAGTGACCGCCCGTCGGCTCGCCGTGCCCTCATCTCCGTGTCCAACAAACGCGGCGTCCTCGAGTTCGCGCGCGCACTCACGAGTCTCGGCTGGGAAATCGTCTCGACGGGCGGCACCGCCGACGCCTTGCGGCGCGAAGACGTGCCGGTCGTTCCCATCGAGCAGGTGACGGGATTCCCGGAGATGATGGAGGGCCGGGTAAAGACGCTGCACCCCAACGTCCACGGCGGCCTGCTGGCCCGGCGCGACCACCCCGACGACATCGCGGCGATGCGCGCGCAGGGCATCACGCCGATCGACCTCGTGGCCGTCAATCTCTATCCCTTCCGCGAGACAGTCGCGAAAGCCGAGACCACATTCGCCCAGGCGATCGAGCAGATCGACATCGGCGGCCCCTCGATGCTGCGCTCGGCGGCGAAGAACCACCGGGACGTGATCGTCGTCGTTGACCCCGATGACTATGCCATGGTCATCGAAGCGCTGAAGTCAGGTAGTCTGACCCCGGGCGGCCCGGGGTCAGAAGCTCTGGGCCTGCGACTGAAACTGGCCGCCAAGGTCTTCGCGCACACCTCCGCCTACGACGCCGCCATCCTCGGCTATCTCACCCGCTCCGCCGAGGATTTGCCGCCCCAGATCAGCCTGGTGCTCGAGCGCCGGCAGGCGTTGCGCTACGGCGAAAACCCACACCAGCGCGCCGCCCTCTATGCCACGGACGAGCGCGGCATCCGCGAGCTGCACCAGTTGCACGGCAAGGAGCTGTCGTTCAACAACCTCCTCGACGTGGACGCCGCGGTGCAGGCCGTGGCGCCGTGGCCCGGCGACATGGCCAAGCCGGCGTGCGCGATCATCAAGCACACGACGCCCTGCGGCATCGCGCTCGGCCGGAGCGCCGAAGACGCCTACCGCCGGGCGCTGGCCACGGACCGCACGTCGGCGTTCGGCTCGGTGATCGCGTTCAACACGGTGGTGACTCTGGCGGCGGCGGAGGCGATGCGCGACCTGTTCGTCGAGGTGGTGGTCGCCCCGCGCATCGACGCCGGGGCGCTCGCCGTGTTCCGGGAGAAGAAGAACCTGCGGGTGGTGGAGGTGCCGCCGCCGCCCGACGAGCCGTCGTGGGACTTCAAGCGGGTGCGGGGTGGCTTGCTGGTGCAGGACCGGTTCCGGTTCAGCCAGGTGGCGGGGGCCGCGGGCTGGCGGGTCGCCACGCGCCGCGCGCCCAGCGATGCGGAATGGAACGACCTGCGCTTTGCCTGGGCGGCGGTGGGGTCGGTCAAGTCGAACGCCGTGCTGCTGGCGCGCGACGAGGCAGCGATCGGGATCGGCGCGGGGCAGATGAGCCGGGTGGACGCGTCGTTCCTCGCGGTGCACAAAGCCAGGCAGCAGGGTCACGAGCCGCGCGGGGCGGTCCTCGCGAGCGACGCGTTCTTTCCGTTCCGCGACGGCGTGGACGAGGCGGCGGCGGCCGGGGTCGCGGCCATCATCCAGCCCGGCGGCTCGGTCCGGGACGCCGAGGTCGTCGCCGCGGCGGATGAGCACGATCTTGCCATGATTCTGACGGGCATGCGGCAGTTCCGTCACTAGATTACACAGCGCTATGACGACGACTTACGACCCGCGCGCGGGCGCCAAGGCCGCCAGGCAGTACGCGCCCGCCGCCCCCGCTCCCCTCGCCGAGCTCGTCGCCGAGCCCCCGCCATATCTGATGGCGGCCGGCGTCGTGCTCGGCGCGCTGCTGCTCTACGTCATCACGCTCGCACCGACGACGCAGTTCTGGGACACCTCGGAATACCTCGCGGCGGCCTACACCCTGGGTATCCCGCACCCGCCGGGCAACCCGTTGTTCGTGCTGATGGCGCACGCCTGGGGGCTGCTGCCGATCGTCGAGAGTTACGCCGAGCGCATCAACCTGTTCGCCGCCGCGACGAGCGCCGTCTCGGCGGGCTGCTGGTTCCTCATCGGCGAGCGCTGGCTGCGCGGCATCGTGCCCCTGCGCCTGCCGCGGCGGCTGGCGGCGCTCGCGGGCGCCCTCGTCTCCGCGACCGCGTTCACGGTATGGAACCAGTCGGTCGTGAACGAGAAGGTCTACACGCTCAGCCTGCTGTCGATCGCGCTGATCCTCTGGCTGATCGTGCGGTGGGACGACCAGCCGGCCGGGGAGGCGCACGACCACTACCTGCTGCTGATCATCTACCTGCTCGCGCTCACGTCCACCAATCACATGATGGGCGTGCTCGCGGGCGCCGTGGTGGTGGTGCTGCTGTTTCCACCGCTCAAGCGCGAACACCCCACCGACGTGGCCGATCGCCGGCTGGAGTGGTCGCAGTTCCTGATCTTCAGCTCGGTGTGGTTCGCGATCCTCTCGCTCGGCATGGAGAAGATGTGGATCATCTATCTGGCGGGGGCGTTCTTCCTGGTCGGGGTGTTGTACGCGTCGATGATCGCCGGCAACTGGACGTTCGCCCTCGCCGCACTGGGCATCGTCGCGGTGGGGCTCTCGGTCAACACGTTCCTCCCGATCCGCGCAGGCTTCTTCCCGCCGATCAACGAGGGTGAGCCCACCAACTGGAGCGCGCTGTGGAGCGTGCTCACGCGCGAACAGTACGGCAAGCCCTCGATCCTCGACAACCCGATGTACCCGCCCGGTGACGGCAATCCGGGGCACACCCTGGTGCTCTACTGGCAGCAGCTCCGCAACTACTGGCAGTACGTGACGTGGCAGTTCGGCCACGACTGGTCGGTGCTCGCGCGGCGCCTGCTCGCGGTGCTGTTCGTGATGCTGGGCGTGGTGGGCGCCTGGCGTCACTGGCGCGCCGACCGCCGCACCGCGCTCGCGATGACGACGCTGATGTTCTTCTTCACCTTCGCGCTGGTGTTCTATCTGAACTTCAAGTGGGGCTACTCGATGCCCTTCAACGAGCCGGGACTGCTCCACGAGGTGCGCGAGCGCGACTACTTCTTCATCTGCTCGTTCGCGCTGTGGGGCATCTGGGTGGGGATGGGCCTCGCCGCGCTGATGGAGTGGGTCGTCGGCGGGTCCCAGCCCGACGCGCCCGAGACGCGCCGGCGCTGGCTGTATGCCACGCCGCTCGTCGCGATCGCGCTGATCCCGCTGTTCGGCAACCGGCTCACCGCGTCGCGCGCGGGCGAGACCCTGGCGCGCGATTTTGCCTCCGACCTGCTGCAGTCGGTCGAGCCGTACGGCATCCTCGTGACGGCGGGCGACAACGACACGTTCCCGCTGTGGTACGCGCAGGAGGTCGAGGGCATTCGCCAGGACGTCACGGTGGTGAACCTGTCGCTCGCGAACACCGATTGGTACGTGCGCCAGCTCCAGCGGCGCCCGCTGGCGACGTTCGACACGGCGGCGGCACCGGCGCTGTATCGCGGACGCGACTGGCCCAAACCCGAGGGCCCGCTGATGACCTTCTCGGCGGAGCAGCTCGCGGCGCTCGAGCAGTACTACGTCATTCAGGACCCCCGCACCGTGCGGCTCGGCCCGATCGACGTCACCATCGACCCGCGGCAGATCGGCCGTCCCTATCTCGAGCGGGCGGACGTCGTGGTGCTGCAGATCATCAAGGACCAGCTCGGCAAGCGGCCGATCTACTACTCGCGGACGGTGGGCGATTACGCGGACCGCTTCGGGCTGTCGTCCAAGCTCGAGGGCCACGGGTTCGCGCGCGCCCTGCGCCCCTACGACCTGCAGCCCTCCGACAGCATCCGCATGGTGCCGGCGTACGGCGGGTACGTGAATCTGCCCCGCACCACGGCGTTGCTGTTCGACGTGTACCACAGCGAGTCCGCCGCGCGGGAGCGGCCGCGCGGCTGGGTGGACGAGCCGTCGGAGGGGATCATCAGCCTGTACGCGATCACGTACTACGCGTTGGCGGCGGAGCTCCAGGAGACGCGGCCGGAGCTGTCCCTCGAAGCGCAGAACCTCGCCCAGCGCATCTTCGAGAACACGTCGGCGAGCTTCCGCCCGCTGCCCGAGCGGCCGGCGCAGTAGGACGGCCGGACGCCCAGACGGACGCCCGGACGGCCGGACGCCCGGACGCCCGGACGCCCGGTTAGGGTTTTTGTTTCTGGCTGTCTGGGGGCTGCGCGGCCTGGCCCTGCTGTCCCTGCCCTGGTGCCGCCGAGGTGTCCGCGCCTTCGGCCGCCGGCGCGCCGCGGCGGCGCTCCACCACCTGCGCCATGACGGGGGCGCCGGGAGACAGCATCGCGGTCCCCGCCACGATGACCTGGTCGCCCGCCTCGATGCCGCCACCCGTGATCTCCGCCCACCCGGGCGTGCGCACGCCGACGGACACCTCACGACGGTCGGCCTTGCCGTCCCTCACGACCCAGACGTAGGTCGTGCCCTGCAGCGGGAGCAGCGCGTCTTCCGGCACGACGACCGCTTGGGGCCGTATGTCCGTCGCCAGGCGCGCCTCGATGAACATGCCGGCCGCGAGGTCGCGCCGCGGATTGGGGACGAGGGCCTTGATGAGAATCGTGCGGGCCGGCAGCTCGACCACCGGATTCACGAATACGACTTCACCCTCGAAGTTGCGCCCCGGCAGCGAGGCGACCTGGAAGGTCACGAGCTGGCCGCGCCGCAGCTGCTCGGCGTAGCGCTCGGGCACCTGGAACACGGCGTGCTGCGGATGCACGCTTTGCAGCGTGATCAGGGGCGTTTGGCTGGTCACGTACTCGCCCAGGCTCACCAGCCGCCGGCCGACGACGCCGCCAAACGGCGCGCGGACGACGGTGCGGTCCAGGCGCGTCTTGAGGAGGTCGTACGTCGCCTCGGCACCCAGCGCCGTGGCTGCCGCGCGCTCGAGGTCGGCGGGCGAGGAGGCGTTCTGGGCGATGAGCTGCTTGGTACGCTCCAGCGCCTGGCGCGCGAGCTGGCGGTCGGCGTCGGCGCGCGCGACCTGGGCCTTGAGCTCGGCGTCGTCCACCTTGAAGAGCGCCGCGCCCTGCTCGACGGCCTGGCCCTCACGGACCAGAATGGCGCGGATCCGGCCCTCGACTTCCGGCCGCAGCTCGATCGACTGAATCGCCTCGATCTGGCCCGTGGCGCGGATCGCGTCCACCACCGTGTCGCGCACGGCGACGGCGACCTCGACGGGCATGGGCGGCGGCCCCCCACCGCCCGGGGCTCCAGAGTTGGCCTGCTTGCAGCCGGCGGCGAGTACCAGCGCGGCGAGGATCAGTAAGCGCGTGTCGGTCACGGGGTGTCCTTGTCACTGAAAAGTCTGCGTCCCAAGATGCTTTCGAGTCCCGCGAGCGCGAGCCGCGTGGCGTACTGCGCCTGCACGAGCTGCGCTTCCGCTTGCGACAGCCCCACCTGAGCCTCGAGCAAATCGAGGATCGTAGTGGCGCCCGCGGAGTAGCGGGTCTGCTGCACGCGGAAGCTCTCGCGCGCCACGGTGACGGCCTCGGCCGCGAGCTCGGTGGTCGCGCGCGCGGTGCGATAGCCGTCGTACCCCGCCGTGACGTCGTGCGCCACGGCGCGGTCCATGTCCTGCCGGATCGCGCGGGCCACGTCGCGGCTGGCCCGCGCCTGCGACAGCGCGATCTCGCGGCGGCCGTTGTCCCACAGCGGGAAGCTCACGCCCAGCGTGAGCGCGTCGAACTTCGTGAGCGTGGGCATAAACTTGTTGTCGAACCGGGTGTGCGACCACGACAGCGTGGCATGCGGCAAGTACTCGCCGAGCTGCGCGCGGTAGGCTGCCGCCGCGGCCCGTTCGTTGGCCTGGGCCACCCGGTATTGCGGCCCCTGGGCCGCGGCCTGCGTGATCGCCTCGGGGAGCGAGAGCGGCAGCTCGGGAGCGGGGGCCGGATCGAGCGGCACGGCGTCCATGGGCCCGGGGG
>JBOHSP010000269.1:0-3985 GCA_050733275.1 Gemmatimonadales bacterium | reverse complement strand
CCTGGGTCGGCGCCCGGCGGTTCGGCCCGGCCCGCCGCTGGATCCCGGGCGGGGGGGCGCATCCTCGCGGCGTCATCGGACACCTGCTCGCCACGCTCGAGCTCGCAACGCAACTCGACGCCGCCAGGCCCCCGGATGCGATCGTCGTGCCGCTCGGCACCGGCGGGACGGCCGCCGGGATCGGCCTTGGGGTGGCGTGGCTGGGCTGGCAGACCCGCGTCATCGCCGTGCGCGTCGCGCCACGCCTCGTCGCGAATCGGTGGCGCACACTGCGCCTCGCCAAGATGGCGGCCCGGCTGCTCGAAGCTCGAGGGCTGCCATTCCGCATTCCGCAATCCGCAATCCGCATGGAAGTTCTGGACGGCCTCGGCCGCGGCTACGGTCATCCCACGCCGACCGGTGCGCGGGCCGAGGAGCTCGCCGCGCAGCACGGGCTGCGGCTCGATGCGACGTACGGCGCGAAGGCCTTCGGGTTCCTGCTGCAGCGTGCGCTGCGGCCGGCGGATCTGCAGCGCGTCGTCTTCTGGCAGACGTTCCCATGGCCGTGACGATTGGTGTGCCGGGCGCGGAGCCCGCCGTGCTCTTCATTCATGGCTTCCCGCTCGATCGCGCCCTGTGGCGTCACCAGACGAGTGCGCTGCCCGGATGGCGCTGCGTCGCGCCGGATCTGCGCGGCGCCGGTGAGTCGAGCGCGCCGGCCGACCGCCACGCGTACACAATGGCACGCTACGCCGAGGATCTCGTGGCGCTGCTGGATGACCTGCGCCTGCGCGAGACCGTGGCGTGCGGGCTGTCGATGGGAGGGTACGTGCTGTTCGAGCTGTTGCGCCGACACGCGCCCCGGATCCGCGCCGCCATCTTCTGCAACACGAAAGCCGAAGCGGATTCGGACGAGGCGAAACGGGGCCGCGATGCCATGATCCAGCTCGCCGAGACCGGCGGCGCGGCGGCGGTGGCGGAGGCGATGCTGCCCAAGATGCTCGCGCCCGCGACGCACGCCTTGCGGCCGGACGTCGTGCGCGAGGTGCGCACGATGATTGCCCGTGCCCCGGTACCCGGGATCGTGGGCGCGTTACATGCCTTGCGCGAGCGCCCCGACTCGACGGCGACGCTGCCCACGATCCGGGTGCCCGCGCTGGTCGTGGCGGGGAGCGACGACCAGATTACGCCGGCGTCCGGGATGCGAGCGCTGGCGGCGCGCATCCCCGCGGCCCGATTCGTCGAGATCGCGGACGCGGGCCATCTCACGCCGCTCGAGCAGCCGGCGCGTCTCAACGAGGCACTGCGCGAATTCCTGAAAGCGGTGGGCTAGGCGCCCTTGCGCTGCGGCTTGCCGGGGGGGGTCTCGCCCTGGAAGATGTCGCGGTTGATCGCGATGTAGTTCTTCCACTGCGCGGGCGTGTCTTCTTCGGGGAAAATCGCGGTCACTGGGCACTCGGGCTCGCAGGCGCCGCAGTCGATGCACTCGTCGGGATGGATATACAGCATGTCCGGCCCTTCGTAGATGCAGTCCACGGGACAGACATCGACGCACGACCGGTCTTTGACGTTAATGCACGGTTCGGCAATGATGTACGGCATCAACACTCCTCAGGAAAGCCAAACCTAGACGCGGACGCCCCGCAGCGTCAACGCCGAGCACCGTCGGCAGTGAGATACCCATCGGTATCCGAACATGGAGTGCAGGCGATGGCTCTTGCGCCGTTGATACCGTTGCGTATCCTGGATACCCGTGGGAATCATCCGCCAGCGCCGCAAGGCCGAAACCCGGACCCTGATCGTCGAAGCCGGTCTGCGGCTGTTCGCGGAGCGGGGGCTCGAGACGACGACGCTGGATGATGTCGCCCGGGCGGCCGGGTTCACCAAGGGCGCGATCTACCGACAATTCCCCTCCAAGGGCGCCTTCGTGCTGACGCTGTTCGAGCAGTACGCGGCCGTGGCGCGGGCCGGCCCCGGGGCGCGGCAGGCGCCCTGGTTCATCCCGCTCACCCTGCAATTCGCCGGGCAGGCCACGCGCGATCCGCTGTTGCGGCGCCGGTTCGCCCTGGTGCTGTCCGAAGCGCCTGACGGCACGACGCCCGAGTCCAAGCTGTTGCGGGTGCTGGCCACGCTCCTCGCCGCGAGTCCCCGCGCCAGTGCGTGACGCGATCCTTTGCGTCGCGGCGCTGGCGGCGCTGGCGGCGCTGGCGCCCTATCTCCGCGGTCTCCGCGGGGGCCGCACGCTGTACTGCTGGCGGGACTGAATGGCCGGGCCCCGGCTGATCGACCTGAGCCACCCGATCGAATCGGGCATGATCACCTACCCTGACCTCCCGGCCCCCACCATCTCCGACTGGCTGAGCCGCGAGCAATCGCGCGAGCGCTACGCCGCCGGCACGACCTTCCACATCGGCAGAATCGAGATGGTGGCGAATACCGGCACCTACATCGACGCGCCGTTTCACCGTCTCGCGGACGGTCCGGACATCGCCGACCTCGCGCTCGCGGCCGTGGCGGACGTGCCCGGCGTGGTGGTCCGCGCCGCCGCGGCAGCGGGACGTGCGCTCGAGCCGGCCGTATTCCGCGACGTCGACGTGAGGGGCCGGGCCGTGCTGGTGCACACGGGGTGGGACCGCCACTGGCGCACGCCGGCCTACGGCAGCGGGAATCCTTTCCTCACTCGTGCCGCGGCCGTGCTCCTCGTGGAGCGTGGCGCCGCGCTGGTGGGTATCGATTCGCTGAACATCGACGACCCGGCGGACGGCACGCGGCCCGCGCACACCCTGCTGCTCGAGGCCGGAATCCCCATCGTCGAGCACCTCACCAATCTCGCCGCGCTGCCGGAGCACGGGTTCCGCTTGTTCGCCGTGCCCCCGCCCGTGCGCGGCCTGGGCAGCTTTCCGGTCCGGGCGTTCGCGCTCGTTCCCGAGTAGTCGCCCCCGAGTCACGCACCGGCCAGCGCGCGCACCACGTGCGTCAGGCCGTCCACCACCCGGGCCATGCGGCCGTAGTCGAGCTGGTCCGGCGTGTCGGCCGCGGTGTGATAGAACGGATTCCGGTAGGGCGCGGTCCCCGTGACCATGATGGCGCGGTAATCGTTGAGCCAGAATGACCAGTGGTCGGACCACCACACCCCCGGCAGCCAGGCGGGAGCGGCCGCGCCCTCGGAGGGGATCGTGGCGTGGGCGCGGAATGCGCCGATCGCGCGGCGCAGCAGGCCGCGCGACTTGAGATTCGAGACGAAGCCGATGAAGTCGCCGACGTCGGGATAGGCGAGGCCGAGCGGAAACGGATAGCGCTGGCTGCCCTCCTCCGTGTCGTAGTACCCGATCGATTCGATGGACAGCATCGCCACGATCTGGTCGTTGCGGCGCCGCGCGGCCGCGGCGTAGTGGCGGCTTCCCATGTCGGCCGTGCCGAACGACGGCGGCTCCTCGTTGGGAAAGAACACGAACCGCAGCGTGCGGGCCTGGCGCTCGCGCGCGAAGCCGCGCGCCAGGGCCAGCACCGCCGCCACCCCGCTGGCGTTGTCGTCGGCGCCGGGCGCGTCCTCGGCGGTGTCGTAGTGGGCGCCCAGGATCACGACTTCGTGCGGCCGGCTGGTGCCGCCCAGCGTCGCCTCGAGGTTGCGGTACGGGCGGCCCTGAGCCGTGAACTCCTGTGACACCACGGCGTAGCCGAGCGCGGCCAGCTGCGTCTCGATGTACGCGGCGGCGCGTCGCACGTTGTCGTACCGGCGGTCGCTGCGCTCGCCGATCTCGCCCGCCAGCATGTGGACGTGCTGCAACAGGATCTGGCGCAGCGCCTCCTGCTGGAGCGTCAGCGGCGGCAGCGGACCACGGAACACCGGTCCCGGCATCTTCACGGTGAGCATCCAGATGGCGAGAACGAGGAGGGGCAGCAGGCTGACGAGCGCAATGACGCGGAGGCGCCCCCAGCGGCCGCGGGGAACGATGGCGAGGCGCATGCCGCTAAGATAGCTTCTCGACAGGAACCTTCCTGGAGC
>JBOHSP010000268.1:0-2588 GCA_050733275.1 Gemmatimonadales bacterium | reverse complement strand
GGCGGCGCGGGCGGCGCGGCCGGCCCGGCGCGGGGCCGCCTCGACGCCGATGCGCGCACCAGCGCGGAGATCGATCGCGTGCTCGACAAGATCTCGGCGAGCGGGGTCGAGAGCCTCACGCCCGCCGAGCGGCGGTTCCTCACCGAAATGAGCCGCCGCATGCGCACCAAATCCTGAACGTTTCGCTGATGGGCCGGCGGGCAGTTGTCAAGTCGCCGCCGCCCGCGCCGGGCGACCCGGCGCGTCGCTCGGCGCTTGTCCCGGCGTCGGCAACTTCCCAGATTGTGGCCGGCGCCGGCTCATGCTCGTCAACCTCATTCCGGAGTTCCTCTCGGTGCTGGCCGCGGCCGATCCCGCCGCGGCGTACCACGACTACCTCGATCGCCATCGCGCCGTGCTTACCGGCTACTGGCGCAATTACGTGCTCGATCCCGATTCGCCGCACGCCGAGCCGATCATGGCCGCGGCGCTGCGCGCCGACCGCGCCGACCTCACCCGCCTGCTCGAGGACGTGGACATCATCGCGCTCGCGGAGGAGGCGCTGCGCCGCGCACTGGAGCTGCTCGAGGCCGACTGCGCGGTGGATCTCTACGTCATGGTCGGGGTCGGCGCGGCGAACGCCGGCGAGCTGGTGGTGGGCGGCCGCGGGATCGCGTTCGTCTGTCTCGAGCACTTCACGGGCCGCGCCAATCCACAGACGTACGGGATGGGCCTCGCGCCCGCCGTGCTCGCGCCGTGGATCGCCCATGAGGTCGCGCACGCGATTCGCTATACGTCGCCGACGAGCCGCGCCGCGCTGCGGCGCGTCGTCGCCGACCTGGGGGGCTACTACGACTGCTGGGAAATCGGCTCGCGCGCCACGCTGCGCGAGCTGGTCGTGAACGAGGGCGCGGCGATCGCGGCGGCCCGGGCCGTGGCGCCGGGGTTCGAGCCGTGGGAGTATCTGGGCTACACGCGCCGCCAGTACCGCCGCCTGCGCGAGCTCGACGCCTTCCTGCGCCGCGCCGCGGCCGGGGATCTCGACGCGTCCGGACTCGGCCTGCGGCTGCGCTACCTGTCGGGCGGCATCAGCCCGGCGGCGCGGCTGGTCGCGGGGCGGGTCCTGCCCGAGCGCTCCGGCTACTACCTGGGCCTGCGCCTGGTCGAGCACTACCTCGCCGAGCACGGCGCCGCCTCCACGGTGCGGGCCGCGGTCGAGGAGCTGCGCCTCGCCGACGAGCGCGCCTCCGGGATCCAGACGGCGTGACCCCCAAGGCGTCCCACCGCCGGCGCGCCGCCGCAGCGGCCTCGGTGCCTCCCCCCGGCACCCCCGAGCGGCGGCGTAACCGCCCCCTGCGCGAGGCGCTGGACGATCTGCTCGCGCACACCCGGGAGATCGCCCGCCGCGTCAAGGCGATGACCCCGGCCGAGCTCGACTACTCCCAGCAGCGCCTGGAGTGGCTGGCGGACGAGGTGTGGCGGATGGCCACCGGCGAGGAAACGCCTCCCGAGTAGATTACCTGCCATGGACGGGCGGGGCGCGTTCACGGTGGCCGTGACGAAGGAGGATCTGGTCTTCGCCTCCGCGCACTTCATTACGCTCGCCGGCCACCGCTGCGAGGCGCTGCATGGGCACAATTACCGCGCCGGCGTCGTGGTCGAGGGCGGCGTCGAGACAGAGAACTGGTTCGTGCTCGATTTCGTGGCGCTGAAGCGCCTGATGAAGCGGCTCACCGACGAGCTGGACCACCGCGTGCTCCTGCCGCGCGACAATCCGGCGCTGACGATCACCCAGGACCAGGACACCGTGCGGGTGGCCTACGACGGCCGGCCGCGCTATTCTTTCCCGGCGCGCGACTGCGTGATCCTGCCGATCCCCAACACGACGGTGGAGATGCTGTCACAGTACCTCGCGGGCCGCGTGCGCGCCGAGCTGACCGCGGGCGGCGCGCTGCACCTCACCGCCATCGAGGTCGAGGTGGAAGAGAACTTCGGCCAGTCGGCGAGCTACCGGGAGATGTTGGACTGATGGCGAAACCCCAAGCGCTGAGCGCCGGCGAGATCGCGACGAAGCTCGAGGAGCTGCCGGGCTGGCGCTTCGAGGACGGCGGCATCGTGCGCGAGTACCAGACCGACGGCTGGCCCACCACGCTGCTGCTCGTCAACGCCATCGGCTTTTTCGCCGAGGCGGCCGATCATCATCCCGATCTGGCCGTGAGCTGGGGGAAGGTGGTCGTGAAGCTGTGGACCCACAGCGCCGGCGGCGTGACAGCCAGCGACGTCGCGCTGGCGCGCGAGATCGAGCGCATCGCGCTGTGGCGCCCGCCCGCCGGCGGCGAGCTGCGTGGAACGACGCGGAAATTCGTGCAGCCGGGGGGTGGGCGGAGCCCCTGAAGGGCTCACTTCCCCACGCAGAACGTCGCGAACACGCGGTCGAGGACGTCGTCGGGCGTCACCACGCCGATCAGGTCATCGAGCGCGCTGACCGCGGCGCGCAGATGCGTCGCCGCGGCCGCGGCATCCGCTCCCGCGGCGCGCGCCGCGCGAAAACCGTCGAGCTCGGCGAGCGCGCGCTCCAGCGCCGCGCGATGACGGGCACGGGTCACCAC
>JBOHSP010000267.1:0-5519 GCA_050733275.1 Gemmatimonadales bacterium | reverse complement strand
CCGGTGACCCGGCGCGCGACCGCGACGACCTCGCGCACCGAATACCCGCGCCCCGTGCCGAGGTTGACCGCGGCCGGCCCTTCGAGCGTCGCCGTGAGCGCGCGCACGTGGGCCTCCGCGAGGTCGGCGACGTGCACGTAATCGCGCACGGCCGTGCCGTCCGCGGTCGGGTAATCGGTCCCGAACACTTCCACCGCGGGCCGCTGGCCCAGCGCCACCTGCATCACGCTGGGGATGAGGTGGGTCTCGGGATCGTGATCCTCGCCGTGGCCGTCCGTCGCGCCGGCCGCGTTGAAGTAGCGCAGGCTGATCGCTTCCAGGGCGCCGCCCGAATGCGTGGCGGCGTCGCCCAACAGCCGCTCGAACTCGCGCTTGGTCTCGCCGTAGGGGTTCACCGGAGCCGGCGGGGTGTCCTCGTCGATCGGGATGCGCGCCGCGGGCGGATGGCCGTACACGGCGCAGGACGAGGAGAACACGAAGCGCCGCACGCCGGCCGCGAGCGCCGCCTCGAGCAGCACGCGCGCCGCTTCCACGTTGTTGGCGCGGTATTTCTCGGGTTCCGTGACCGACTCCGGCACCAGGGCGTACGCGGCAAAGTGGACGATGGCGTCGGTGGGGCCGCCCGCCAGCGCGCGCGCCAGCGCGACCCGGTCGCCGATGTCGCCCTCGACGAACCGCGCGCCCGGAGCGATGGCCGCGCGGTGGCCGCGGCTGAGGTTATCGAGCACCGTGACCGCCCACGCGCCACCGCCCTGGGCCTCGAGCTGGTCCACGAAGACGCTGCCGATGTACCCCGCTCCGCCCGTGACCAGGACGCGGCGCTTCACTCCCCCACGTCCTTGTCCCGTTCGAGGGCGAACAGACGCCGCAGCGCCTCCAGCAGGCCGTAGCCGCGGCCCGCTTCCGCGGCCGCTTTCACTGCCAGCGTCGGCTGGTGCATGAACTTGTTGAGCAGCGCCTGGCTGAACTGTTCCACCCGCGCGCGGTCGGCGGCGCTGAGATGTCCCAGGTGGCGGAGCGCGCGCTCGAGCTCGGCCTGGCGCAGCTGTTCCATGCGCCCGCGGAATTCCTTGATCACGGGCACGACGCCCAGCCCACCGTACCAGGCCCAGAACACGTCGGTCTCTTCCTCGACGATCCGCTCGGCGGCGGGGATCTCCACGCGGCGCTGGGCGGTGGCCTGCGCGGCCGCGGCCTGCAGGTCGTCGATATCATAGAGGAAGACGTTTTCGAGCTGCGCCAGCGCGGGCTCGACGTCGCGCGGCACCGCCAGATCGAGCAGGCACAGCGGCCGGCCGCCGCGGCTCGCGACGACCTGCCCGACGCGCTCCCAGGTGACGATGGCGTGGGGCGCCGCCGTAGAGCAGATGGCGATGTCGGTGGTGGCGAAGTGCGGCCAGGCCTCCTCGAGCGTCAGCGCGCGGGCGCCGAGGCGCTCGGCGATCGCGCGCGCCCGCTCCGGCGTGCGATTGGCGACGAGGGTGACCTGCACGCCCTCCCCCACGAGGCAGGTCGCCGCGAGCTCCGCCATGTCGCCGGCGCCGAGAATCAGGGCGCTGCGGCCGGCGAGATCGCCGAAGATCTTGCCCGCCACCGCTGCCGCCGCCGAGGCGGCGGAGGCTGTTCCGACGCCGAGCGCGGTTTCGGTCCGCACGCGCGAGCCGACGTGCAGCGCGGTCTGGAACAGCCGGTGCAGAATCGGGCCGGCATGCGCCCGCGACAGCTCCCACGCGTCGCGCACCTGCCCCTGAATCTGCGATTCGCCGAGCACCATGGAATCGAGGCCCGCCGACACGCGGTACAGATGCCGCACCGCGTCGCGGCCGCGCGCGACATAGCCGTACTCCCGCACGGGCCGGCTGGCGAGCGCGCCGCCTGCATCCGCGGGCAGGCGCTCGGCGAGCAGCGTCCAGGCCGCATCCAGCACGGACTCGTCGGGCGCGACGAGGTAGAATTCGGTGCGATTACAGGTGGACAGCAGCACGCCCCCCGTCGCGCCGGCCGCCAGCACGCGCGCCAGCGCGCCGGGCACTTCGTGCGCCCCGTGCGCGAACCGCTCGCGCACCGGGAGTGGCGCGGTGCGGTGATTCACGCCGACCAGCTTGATCCCGTCCCCGTTGCCTCCTCCGTTCGTCGCGTTCACAGAAACCGCTCGGCGCCAGGGTGCGCCAGCTTCAGCGCGACGTACACGAGCAACACGACGCCGAAGCCCGCGATGCTGGCGAACGCCGCCCGCCGGCCCGCCCAGTGGCGCACCAGCCGCCCCCACACCGCCCATCCCAGCACCGCCCAGGTAAAGACGCCCCACACGATCTGCGCGTTGCCCACGTGCAGTCCGCCCGCGAACCGCGCGGCGTAGCCGAGCGCGAGCAGCACGCCGAGCGTCAGCGCCGGGAACCCGGCGACGAGGGCGACGCGGTTCAGCCGGTCGAGGCGCTCGAGCGGCGGGAACAGTTGGAAGATCTGGCCGAAGCGCCGCGACTTGAGCTCGCGGAATTGCAGCAGGTACAGCGCCGCGGCGATGAAGGCGAGGGCCAGCAGCGCGACGCCCAGGACGCTGAGCGCCACGTGCAGGACGAACCAGGCGTTGCGGCCGGCCGACGGTTCGGCGCCGGGGGCGAGGCCGCTGAGGATCGCGAGCCCGAGCAGCCCGGTCGCGAGCGGGCCGGTGAAAAACGACACCGCCGAGCCGCGCACCAGCCGCTCGCTCGCGAGCTGCAGCACCACGAGGCAGAGCGCGAGCATCGACAGCGCCGCCCCGAAGCCGACCAGCGTGAGCTGCGCGACACCCACGACGTGCGCCGCCGCGCCCGCGGCCGGCAGGGCGATGGTGAGCGCGCGCGGCGCCGGCCGCGCCCCGATGAACGGCGCCAGAGCCAGGGCCGTGGCCACGCCGTACAGCGCCAGGGCGATGAGGTGCAACGTCAGAATCACGACCGTAAGCGCCGCGGGCGCGACCGCCCGTCAGGAAGGCATCTTCTTGATCAGCCGCACGGGAAGACCGCGCGTGAGACCAGGATGATTGATCTGCAGAATGAGGGCCGTCGCCGACTGCTGCCGGGTGTGGACCACCAGGAGCACGGCGCGCACGACCTCGGAGGGCGCCCCCGGCACGCCTTCCGCGGGCCGGTAGACCTCGAAGACGTCGCCCGGCACCACGCCGTCCTCGCGTCCCTTGTCGATGAAGAAGTACTGCTGCGCCCCGGCAATGGGCCGCACGTCGCGGGGGGCGACCAGCGCGCCCTCCATCCCCTGTTCGACCGGCACGGGACGCACGTTGCCGGGGTTTTGGAACGGCTCGAGCGGCAGGGACAGATGGCCGTCCCGAATCCGTGCGTACTGCGCGACCACTTCCGCCAGCACCTGGCGCTCCTCGATCACCGTCACGCGCGCGATGCCCAGCGGCACCACCACATCGCCCCAACTCCCTTCGGCCAGCGTGCGGTCGATGCGCGCGATGAGCAACGAGTCACCCACGTGATACGAGGCGTCGTCGGGCGGCTCGATCGCGATCTCCTCGAACGGGCGGGCGCTGGTGCGGCTCGACAGGCGGTGAATCGCCGACATGGCCGTGGCGCCGAGCACCCGGCCCCAGGGAAGCCGCTCCCCCTCCGTGAGGAAGCCGGCGGCGTAGAACTCGCCGACGCGCACCGGCCGGTACGGCTGGTTCGTATACGCGCGCAGCACGTCGCTCACCTGCTGCCGGCTGCTGCGGCGCCGGTCGAACATCGTTTCCCGCGATTCCACGACCGGCTCGGGGGGCGGCGCCTCGACGAACATCGCCGTGTCCCCGGGGAGCGGGTCCAACGCGGCAATGGTGTCTCCGGGGATCGCCGCGACGGTGTCGGCCGCGAGGCCGCTCGTGTCGGGGGGCAGCCCCACGGTGTCGCCCTGGGCGAGCACCATCGGCGCGCCCAGCGACAGCACCTCGCCCGGGTAAATCCAGTGCGGGTCCTCGACCATGTGCGTGTTGAGACGGTAGAGTTCGGGCCAGAGGAGCGGATCGGCGAAATACATCTGCGCGATGGACCACAGCGTCTCGCCCCGCGAGACGGTGTGGCGCGCCGGCACCTGCGTCAGGGCGGCGGGCACCGCCTGGGTCGTATCCTGCGCGCGCAGGTCGCGACCCCAACCCGCCAGCGGCACCGCCGCCATGACCAGCAGCACCACCCGGCTAGAAGGGCAGATCGTCGTCCTCCTCATCCAGCGCCTCCGGGAACGCGTCAAGCGACTGCGCCGTCTTGCCTTCCGCGGCGACCGCTTTCGCGGCGACCATCCCGCTGCCCGGCTTGGGAGACAGCATGATCAACTCCCGCGCGATGACCTCGGTGACGTAGCGCGTCTGCTTCTCCCGGTCTTCATACGTCCGGTACTCGACCCGGCCCTCGATGTAGACCTTGTCTCCCTTCTTCACGTACTTCTCGGCGATGTCCGCGAGACCGGAGCCCTTGTTGTTCCAGCAGATCACCCGGTGCCACTCGGTCTTTTCCTGCTTTTCGCCGTTCTGCCCCGTCCACTGCCGGCTGGTCGCCACCGACAGGGTGGCCACCCGGGACCCGTTATTCGTGCTCCGCACCTCGGGATCGGCCCCCAGATTCCCGATGAGCATGACCTTGTTGAGACTGCGACTCACGACGACCTCCGACGCAAAACGGGTTTGGGGCCCAAGGACGACCCACAGTATATGACTCGCAAGTTATTCTGTCAATCAAAGATACGCCACTTGTACCGAAGTTATGCATTACGAGCTGCAACGATGGCAGCCCGCAGAATAATCGCGTCCTCGACGGGCCGGCGATAATACCGCGGCCGGCGGCCGACCTCCGCGAATCCGTGGGCGGCGTACAGCGCGCGGGCCCCGGCGTTCGATTCCCGCACTTCCAGGAACACGTCGCGCACGCCGTGCCGTACGAGCTCGCCGAGGGCGCGTCGCACCAGCGCGCGCCCCATGCCACGGCGCCTCCCCTCGGGCGCGACCGCGAGGTTGAGGATTTCGCCTTCGTCGGCCGTCGCGCGCGCCACGAGATAGCCGCCCACGCGGTTCTCGAGGTCGGCCACGAGAAAGATCGCGCCGTACATCAGGCAGGCCCGGAAGTCGTCCGGAGGCCAGGGATCGGTGAAGACCACGCGCTCGATCCCGTGGACGGCCGGAATATCCACTGCCTCAGCGGGACGAATGCGGCAGGGATCGCCCATGGCGGGCCTCCCACTTCACCTGGGCTTCGGCCGGCCGGCCGTACACCGGCTCGGCCGTGGCCGGATCCTCGAGTGCGCGCGCCGCCCCGGCGCGCTCGACCACGGCGAGCAGCGACGCCGCGATGGCGGGAATCTCCTCCAGGCCGCGCGGCGGCCGTCCGGTCCAGGCGGTGACGTCGTCCGCATAGCGGACCGCGCCGTCGCCTACGGCCAGGATGGGCCGGACCGGCGCCACCCGGGCCAGCGCCGCGAGCGTGCACACCGCCGGCGCCACGAGCGTCTCGACCCGGCCCGGCGGAAAGGCGTAGACCGCCCCGAACACC
>JBOHSP010000266.1:0-1890 GCA_050733275.1 Gemmatimonadales bacterium | reverse complement strand
GCCCGCGACATCTGCATGCGCGCCCTCAATGCCGCCAAGGCCGCCGGCGCCTCCTACGCCGACGTGCGGGTGGCGCGTACCCGGCGCCAATCGGTGAGCACGCGCGAGCAACAGATCACCAATCTCTCCGACGCCGAGACGTTCGGCTTCGGCGTCCGGGTGCTCGCCCAGGGCGCGTGGGGATTCGCCGCGAGCCGCGAGCTGACGCTGGCCGAAGCGGAACGCGTCGCGCGCCTCGCCGTCCAGCAGGCGAAGGCCAACCGCCGTGCCCTGTCGCGGCCCGTGACCCTCGCGCCGACGCCCGCCGTTGCCGACGGCCGCTGGCGCAGCCCCATCGAAACCGATCCGTTCGACGTCCCCATCGAAGACAAGGTCGCGCTGCTGCTCGCGGCGAACGCCGCGGCACTCGGCGTCCAGGGCGCGCGCTTCGTCAACTCGTCGCTCTCGTTCGTGCGCGACGAGAAGACCTACGCGTCCACCGACGACGTGTTCACCGTCCAGCAGGTGTATCGCTGCCTGCCGCAGCTCACCGTCACGGCGGTCGATTCGTCGCGCGGCGGGTTCGAGTCGCGCCAGGCCGCCGAGGCGGCGCCGATGGGTCTCGGGTGGGAATGGATCCTGAAGTGCGACCTGCCGGGGAACGCCCCGCGCTGGGCGGAGGAGGCGGTCCGCAAGCTCACCGCCAAGTCGGTCGAGCCCGGGCGCTATGACCTGATTCTCGAGCCGCATCATCTGTTCCTGACGATTCACGAGTCGATCGCGCACCCGACGGAGCTGGATCGCGCGCTCGGCTTCGAGGCGAACTACGCGGGCACCAGCTTTGCCGCGCCGCCCGAGCGAGTGCTCGGCAAGCTCAAGTACGGTCCCGAATTCATGAACATCCAGGGTGACCGCTCCCAGCCGGGCTCGCTTTCGGCGTGCGGCTGGGACGACGACGGTGTGGCGCCGGAGACGTACCCTATCATCAAGAACGGCATCATGGTCGACTACCAGACGACGCGCGACCAGGTGGCCTGGCTCACGCCGCTCACGGGCCGCACGCGCTCCCACGGCTGCTCGTACGCGGAATCGTGGGCGGACGTGCAATTCCAGCGCATGCCCAACGTGTCGCTGCTGCCGGGCGAGCAGGATCGCACGCTCGAAGACCTGATCGCGGCGACCGACAATGGCATCTACATCATCGGCCGCGGCTCGTATTCGATCGACCAGCAGCGCTACAACTTCCAGTTCGGCGGCCAGGCGTTCTACGAGGTACGGGGCGGCAAGATCACCGGCATGTTGAAGGACGTCGCCTACCAGGCCCGCACCACCGACTTCTGGAACGCCATGGATATGATCGGCGGGCAGCGCTCCTACCTGATGAACGGCACGTTCAACGACGGTAAGGGACAGCCGGGACAGTCCAACGCGGTCAGCCACGGCTGTCCGCCGGCGCGGTTCCGCAACATCGAGGTCCTGAACACCGGACGGGGAGGGGACCGTGGCTGACTGGACCGGCTTTACCCGCGCCGAAGCCCGGCAGCTCGCCGAGCGCGTGCTTGCGCTGTCCAAGGCCGAAGGCTGCCAGGTGAACATCTCGTCGGGCGCGAACGGCAACACGCGCTACGCGCGCAACGGGGTCACGACGGGCGGCGACGTGGTGAACGCCGCGTTGCGGGTGACCGCGCGGTTCGGCAAGCGCGCCGCCAGCGTCACGACCAACGTGCTGGACGACGCGGGCCTCGCGCGCGCCGTGGAGACCGCCGAGCGGCTGGCGCGGCTCGCGCCGGAGAACCCCGAGCTGATGCCGCTCCTGCCGGCCCAGGTGTACGCCGAGGTGCCGGCGTTCGCGCAGGCGACGGCGGCGCTCGACGCCGCCCGGCGTGCCGACGCCGTGCGGGCGGTCACCGC
>JBOHSP010000265.1:0-17769 GCA_050733275.1 Gemmatimonadales bacterium | reverse complement strand
TGGCGGCGCCGATGCCCCGCCCGCCGCCCGTCACGACGGCCGCGCGCCCGGCGAGCCTCATGATCCGTCTCCCAGCTCCGCCAACACGGCTTCCTCGAGGATGTCGCCGAGGATTTCGATGATCTGTCGCCCCTCCGCGGCGCCGGCGGCCGCCGGGTCGCCGAAGTACGCGCGCGGTCCGCCCGCCGCCTCGAAGTTCCGCTTGCCCTCGCGAATCGCGGTCGCGAGCGACTGCACGTTGGGGGGGAGCGCCTGCCGTGCGTCCTCGCGCACGAGGTCCGGCCGTTCGGCGAGGACGATCGAGCTTTCGAATCGGCCCGCATGGCAGGCGCCGCTCTTGAACTCTTCGCCGAGCCGGCCGCCCCACGGTTTGCGGGTCAGGTCCGGGAAGACGATGCGCAGCGCCTCGCCGCCCTGCGCTGCGCGCGCCGCCGCGGCGAGCGCGGCGAGGTGATCGGGGTCGAGATGCGCGTTGGCGAGCGCGAGCAGCCGGAAGCGGTGCAACGTCAGGCTGCGGGCGATGTCCAGGATCAGCGCGGTGACCGTCGCCGCGGCGACCGACAGCGTGCCGGGGAAGGCGGCGGCGAAGCCGGCGGTGGTGTAGGGCAGCGGGGGGAGGATGACGACGCTGTGGCCGTGGGCGCTGAGCTTCGCCGCGCCGACGCGGGCCATGGCGGTCGCGATCACGACGTCGGTTTCGACGGCGAGGTGCGGCCCGTGCGCCTCCAGCGCGCCGATGGGCAGTAGCGCGATGGTGCGCGGGCGATCCAGCGCGCGCACCTCTTCCCACGTGAGTTGCGCCAGCTCATGGACCGGCATCATCATCCTTGGTCATGAGGCCCGAGCTTCCGGAACGGTTGAACCTCGCCGACTGGCTGCTGGACGCGCGGGTTCGCGAGGGGCGGGGTGCGCGGCCGGCGCTGCTCACGGATCACGGTACGTTCACCTATCGCGACGTCCAGACGCTCGCGAACCGCTTCGGCCACCTGCTCCGCAATGCCGGCGTCGAGCCCGAGCAGCGCGTCATCATCGCGCTCCCCGACGGGCCGGCGTTCGTGGGGGCGCTGTTTGGCACTCTGAAGATTGGCGCGGTGGTGGTGATGGTCAACCCGCAGCTCGGCGTCGACGCGATCGAGTACTTCTACGAGTACACGCGGGCCACCGTCGCGCTCGTTCATCGCGAGACGGCGGCTCCCTTCGAGGAGGCGCGCCGCCACGCCGGCGCGCACCTCAAACAGGTGATTCGCCTCGGCGCGCTCCCGGACCACCGCGACCTCGACACCTTCCCGAGCCACCGGGACGACGCCGCGATCTGGCTGTTCTCCGGCGGCACCACGGGGCAGCCCAAGGCCGTGATCCAGAGTCACGCCTCGTTCGCCAACACGACGGTCTGCTACGGCCAGGGCGTGCTCGGGCTCAGCGAGCGCGACATCACGATCGCCGTCCCCAAGCTGGTTTTCGGCTACGCGACGGGGTCGAATCTGTTCTTTCCGTTCTCGGTGGGCGCGGCGGCGGTGCTGTTCGGAGAGACGAGCACCGCGGAGACGCTGTTCGAGAAGCTGCGGCGGTTCCGGCCCACCGTGCTGATCAACGTGCCGACAATGGTGAACCAGATGGTCGCCCATCCGGACGCGGGGCAGCAGGACCTCTCGTGTCTGCGGCTCGCCACGTCTGCCGGCGAAGCGCTGCCCGTGGAATTATACGAGCGCTGGACGCGCACGTTCGGCGTAGAGCTGCTCGACGGCCTCGGCACTGCCGAGATGTGGCACATCTTCATCTCGAATCGTCCCGGCGACGTGAAGCCCGGCACGCTCGGCAAAGTGGTCCCGGGGTTCGACGTGCGGGTCTGCGACGCCGAGGGACGCGCGCTGCCCGACGGCGACGTCGGGATGCTGTGGGTACGCGGCGACTCGCGCGCGATCGGATACTGGCAGCAGATGGAAAAGACGCGGGCGGCGTTTCGCGGCGAGTGGTACGTCTCGGGCGATCTGATCCGCCGCGACGCAGACGGCTATTTCACCTACTGCGGCCGCGCGGACGATCTGCTCAAGGTGGGCGGCAAGTGGCTCGCGCCGCAGGAAGTCGAAGGCTGCCTGCTCCGGCATCCGCTGGTGCGGGAAGTGGCGGTGGTGGGCATCGAGGACGCGAACGGGCTCGTCAAGCCGCACGCCTTCGTGGTGGCGACGGAGCGGGCGAGCGGGCTGGCCGAGGAGTTGCAAGCATTTGTGCGGGAGCGACTGGAGCCCTACAAGGCCCCCCGAGCGGTGCATTTTCTCGACGTGCTGCCGCGGACGCATCTGGGGAAGGTGGACCGGGCGAAGTTACGGGTGCAATGAGGTCCCCCAACCGGTTATTTTGGTGCGTTGCTTTTCCTGGGCGTCCCGGCGTCTCAACGTCTCGGCGTCTAGTGGTTTCGGATAGGTGGCCGAGCGGCTGAAGGCTCACGCCTGGAGAGCGTGTAAACGGGTAACCGTTTCGTGGGTTCGAATCCCACCCTATCCGTCTAAGGCTGGTCTACAGGTGTTCTGGGATGCGGGAGACAGACGCAGCAGCCTCATCAGGACAGGTGGGTGAGTGGTTGAAACCGCCGGTCTCGAAAACCGGTATGCCCGCAAGGGTATCGAGGGTTCGAATCCCTCCCTGTCCGTGGCTATGAGCCGACCCCTTCACGCGCTCGCCGCGCTACTGGCCTGTGGCGCACTCGCCTGCCGCCCCGGCGCCTCCTACGACACCGTCATTCGCGGCGGCACGATCTACGACGGCACCGGCGGCGCGCCGTTCGTGGGGGACGTGGCCATCGCCGGCGACTCGATCGCCGGCATTGGGCCGGCCCTTCCCGGGCGCGGGCGCACCGAGATCGACGCGCGCGGCCTCGCGGTCGCCCCCGGCTTCATCAACATGCTGAGCTGGGCCACCGAGGCCCTCCTCGTGGACGGCCGCAGCCAGAGCGACATCCGCCAGGGTGTCACGCTCGAAGTATTCGGTGAGGGCTGGTCGATGGGCCCGCTCACCGACACGATGAAGCAGGTGATGGCGGCGGAGCAGGGCGACATCACATTCCCCATCACCTGGACGACGCTCGGCGAGTACCTCGACGACCTCGTGGCGCAGGGCGTGAGCACGAACGTCGCCTCGTTCGTCGGCGCCACCACGATCCGCATCCACGAGCTCGGCTGGGACGACCGTCCCCCCACACCCGCGGAGCTCGAGCGCATGCAGGCGCTCGTCCGGCAGGCGATGGAGGAAGGCGCGCTCGGCGTGGGATCGTCGCTGATCTACGCGCCGGCCTTTTACGCAGAGACCGATGAGCTGATCGCGCTGGCCCGCGCGGCGGCGCCCTACGGGGGGATGTACATCTCGCACATGCGCAGCGAAGGCACGCGCCTGCTCGCGGCCGTGGACGAGGTGCTGAGGATCGCCCGCGAGGCCGGCGTGCGCGCCGAGATCTATCATCTCAAGGCCGCGGGGCAATCGAACTGGTCCAAGCTCGATCGGGTCATCGCGAAAGTGGACTCGGCGCGGGCGGCGGGACTCGCCATTACGGCCGACATGTATCCCTACGTCGCGGGCGCGACCGGTCTCGACGCGGCGATGCCACCCTGGGTACAGGAGGGCGGCTACCTCGCCTGGGCCGAGCGACTCCAGGATCCCGCCACCCGGGCGCGCGTGCGCCGCGAGATGAACACCCCGACCGACCGCTGGGAAAACCTCTATCTGGCCGTGGGCTCCTCCGACCGCATCCTGCTCGTGGGCTTCAAGGCGGACTCGCTCAAGCAGTACACTGGGAAGACATTGGCCGAGGTCGCCCGGCTGCGCGGCACATCGCCCGAGGAAACGGCGATGGATCTCGTCGTCCGCGACGGGAGCCGCGTCGAAGCGATCTACTTCCTCATGGACGAGAGCAATCTCAAAAAGCAGCTCGCCGTGCCGTGGGTGAGCATCTGCAGCGATGCGGGCTCGTTCGCTCCGGAAGGGGCATTCCTCAAGTTCAATCCTCACCCCCGCGCCTACGGCACGTTCGCCCGGGTGCTGGGTCACTACGTCCGCGAGGAAGAGGTGATTCCCCTTCAGGAAGCCATTCGCCGGCTGACGTCCCTCCCCGCCACGAATCTCCGCATCCAGAAGCGCGGGACGCTGGCGCCGGGGTATTACGCCGACATCGTCGTCTTCGATGCCGCCCGCATCACCGACCACGCCACATTCGAGCGGCCGCACCAGTACGCCACGGGCGTGATCCACGTGCTGGTGAACGGCGTGCCCGTGCTGGCCGATGGCAAGCACACGGGCCGGACGCCGGGGCGGGTGGTGCGGGGCCCCGGTTGGAAACCGCGCGGCGTGACGCCTTGAAGCCGGCGGCGCCCAGAGTCTAGAATTCCAGTCTGGCAGGACGCCCTGACTACCCGGGAGGCTCACCGATGCCCGACTTCACCCTCTCCGTGAATGGTCAACCTCGGCGCGTGAATGTTCCCGCCGACATGCCGCTCCTCTGGGTGCTCCGCGATACTCTCAACCTGACCGGAACCAAGTATGGCTGCGGGATCGCGCAATGCGGGGCGTGCACCGTGCTGGTCGCCGGCGCGCCGATTCGCACGTGCACGACTCCCGTCTCGGCCGTGGGCGAGCGTCCCATCACGACGATCGAGGGCCTGTCGGAGGGCGGCAGCCATCCCGTGCAGCGCGCGTGGATCGCGGAAGACGTCCCGCAATGCGGGTACTGCCAGTCGGGACAGGTGCTGACCGCCGCGGCGCTGCTCGCCCGCAAGCCACACCCCACCGACGCCGACATCGACGCGGCGATGACGAACATCTGTCGCTGCGGGACCTACCAGCGCATCCGCCGGGCGATCCACCGCGCCGCGGGGGAGGTGTAATATGCCGCCCGCCATGCCGACACGCCGCGAGTTCCTCGCGACCGGTGCCGCCGCCGGCACATCGCTGCTGATCGGGTTCTACCTCCCGGGGCGCGGCCGCCTGACGGACGCCATGCGCAACACGGCCGCCACCTTCAAACCGAACGCCTGGCTCGAAGTCCATCCCGACGGCGCGGTGAGCATCTGGACCGGCCGCTCCGAGATGGGGCAGGGCGTCAAGACCGCCATGCCGATGATCGTGGCCGAGGAGCTGGAAGCCGACTGGCAGATGGTGCAGGTGATTCAGGCGGATGCCGATCCCGCCTACGGCAATCAGATGACCGTGGGCAGCCGCAGCGTACGCAGCGGGTGGGAACCGCTGCGCCGCGCCGGCGCGGCCGGCCGCGAGATGCTCATTTCCGCGGCGGCGCTCACGTGGAACGTGCCGCGCGGTGAATGCCGTGCCGCGCGCGGCACCGTGCGTCATGCGCCCAGCGGGCGGCGGCTCACGTATGGGCAGCTCACCGCGCGCGCGGCGACGCTGCCCGTCCCGGAGAATCCGCCGCTCAAGGACCCGTCGGAATTTCGCCTCGTCGGGACCCACGTGCCGCGCGTGGACGCGCCCGCCAAGGTAACGGGGCGCGCGGGGTTTGGAATCGACGTCCGGGTGCCGCGCATGGTGTTCGCCGCGGTGGCGCGGTGCCCCGTCTTCGGGGGCCGGGTCAGGCGTTTCGATGCGGCACCCGCGCTCGCCGTCCCCGGAGTGAGGCGCGTCGAAGAAATCTCGCGCGGGGTGGCGGTCGTGGCGGACAACACCTGGGCCGCATTCCAGGGGAAGCGCGCGCTCAAGGTGGACTGGGACGAGGGTGCGACCGCGCGATGGTCGAGCGAAGGCATCTGGCGGACCTTTGCCGCCGCCGCGTCGCGCGCCGGCGAGCCGGTCCGCTCGACCGGTGACGTGGACGCCGCGCTCGGCGGCGCGGCCCGCCGGGTCGAGGCGGTGTACGAGGCGCCCTATCTCGCCCACGCCTGCATGGAGCCGATGAACTGTACGGCCCTCGCCAGCAGCGGCCGCGCGGAGATCTGGGCTCCCACGCAGAACCCGCAGGGCATCCAGCGGGAAGCCGCGCGGATCCTGGACCTGCCGGCGGAGGCCGTCACGGTCCACGTGACCTACCTCGGCGGCGGCTTCGGGCGCCGCGGCGGGCCCGTGGACTACGCCGCGGAGGCCGTCGAGCTGGCCCGCAAGCTCGACCGCCCCGTGCAGGTCGTCTGGAGCCGTGAAGACGACATCCAGAACGGCCTGTTCCGGCCGGCGACCTACAACGTGCTCCGTGCCGGGCTCGATGCGAGCGGCCGGCCGGTCGCGTGGCGCCACATCCTGGTCGGCCCCGACGGCGCGTCGTTCATGCTCACGCGCGGCGCGGACGAGCTGATCTACGCCATTCCCAATTTCCGCCTCGAGCGCATCACGGAGGACCCCGGCATTCCGATCGCGCCGTGGCGCGGCGTCGGGCCGTCGCAGAACGGGTTCATCGTCGAGTGCTTCGTGGACGAGCTGGCGCACGCGGCGGGCAAGGACCCCTACGCGTACCGGCGCGAGCTGGTCGCCGGACAGCCGCGCCTCGTCGCCGTGCTGGACCGGGCGGCCCAGGCCGCGGGATGGGGCACGCCGGCGCCGGCGGGCCGTCACCGCGGGATCGCCCTCTGGCAGTTCGGTGACACGTTCGTCGCGGAAGTGGCGGAGGTGTCGATCGGCGACGAAGGATCGGTGCGCGTGCACCGCGTGGTGTGCGCGATCGACTGCGGCATCGTGGTCAACCCCGACACCGTCGCGGCCCAAACCCAGAGCAACGTCGTGTACGGCTTGACCGCCGCGCTGTACGGGGAGATCGCCATCGATCGCGGCCGCGTGGTGCAGAGCAACTTCCACGATTACCGGATGCTGCGGCTCGCCGAGATGCCGGCGGTCGAGGTGCACCTGGTGCGCAGCGAGGCGCCGCCCGGGGGGATCGGGGAAGCCGCCCTGCCGGCGATCGCGCCGGCCGTGTGCAACGCGATCTTTGCGGCGACGGGGAAGCGCATCCGGAGGTTGCCGATCGGGAGGGTGAGCTGACGCCGAAGGGCGGCGGAGGGCGGGGTCCCTCGCTCGCGCGCTACGCGCGCTCGCTCGGGATGACAGGCTCCGCTGCGCTTTTCAGAACAGGGGTTGAGGAGAGGTGCCATACCGGAGAGGATAGCATGGTTCTGCGCGAATCCTGTACCGAAGGAACACGGGCTGTATCACTTCGCCGCCTGACTGTTCCGGTCATCCTGGGACTCCTTAGCACCGGCGCCCCGCTGGCGGCTCAGTCGGTCCAATACCGTTCACCAGCAGGTGTGGAGTACCGCGCGCAGCGCGACACTGGGGCCATCGCGCGCGCCGAGAGTGCGCTTGCCGCCGACCCGCGCAACGTCGAGCGCGTCATTCAGCTCGGCGTGGCGCAGTCGGGCGTGCGGCAGTACCGCGAGGCCATCGCGACGTTCACGCGCGGGCTCGCCAGCGACTCGACCAGCGCCATGCTGTATCGCTGGCGCGGCCACCGCTATCTCTCGACGCGCCAGTTCGATCGCGCGCTCGCGGATCTCGAGCGCGGCGCGCGGCTCGACAGCACGAACCAGGGGATCTGGTATCACCTCGGGATCGTGCGCTACGCGCGCGGCGACTTCGCCCAAGCGGCCGATGCGTTTGCCCGGGCGCTGCGCACCGCCGCCGATTCCGGCGCGCGCGCGGGATCGACCGACTGGCTGTGGATGGCGCTGTCGCGCGCGGGGCGCGCGGCCGAGGCGCAGGCGCTGCTCGACAGCCGCCCCGATTCGGTGCCCGGCGGCGATGCGTACGACCGGCGGCTGCGGCTCTACCGGGGCGAAATCGGTCCGGACGCCGTGATCACGCCGGCCGACACCGGCGACATCGCGCTGGCGACGCTCGCGTACGGCGTCGGCAACTGGTATCTGGTGCGCGGTGACACGGCGCAGGCGCGCGCCTGGTTCGAGCGCTCCGTCGCGACCGGCGCCTGGCCGGCGTTCGGATTCATCGTCTCGGAAATCGAGCTGCGGCGGCTGCGCCGCTGACGAAGCCGGTGCGCGCGATACTCGCAGTGCTGCTCACGGTGGGCCTCGCCGGGACGGGCAGCGCACAGCGTCTCCATCAGGGCTTCTGGATCGGGTTCGCCCCCGGAGGCGTCGGCGTGGCGGATGGAGAGGGACTCGTCTATCCGCTGTACCTGCGCCTCGGGGGCACGATCGATCAGCGCCTCCTGCTCGGGGTCGAGTGGTTCGGCGTCGTCCTCGACGACCACCCGGCCACCATCGCGGAAAACTACTCGCTCACGGCGCTCTTCTATCCCTCCACGCGCGGCGGTTTTTTTGCGAAGGCCGGCCTGGGCCTGGGTCGCGCGGCATCGCGCTGCCCCGACCAGCCCGTCGACGTCATCAGCGGCGTCGGGATGACCGTGGGCGCGGGATACGACGTGCGAATCGGGCGCAACGTCTATCTCACGCCCACCGTGGACGGCTTCTGGCAGCCGGCCGAGCGCATTCTGTGTCCGCCACCGGGCCAGCCAGATGCCGGAACCGTCCGCAGCTACAGCCCGGCGTTTCTCTTCACCGTTGGACTGATGTGGCACTAGCCAAGCCCCTTCCATAAACGGTCCGCATTGACGCTGATCGCGATCCTCGCCTATCTCGCGCTCCAGCTCGGCATCGGCATCTGGGTCTCGCGGCGCATCAGGACCGAGGAGGACTATCTCGTCGCGGGCCGTCGTCTCGGCTACACGCTCGCGACATTCTCGATCTTTGCGACGTGGTTCGGCGCCGAAACCATCATCGGCTCGGGCGGCCGCGCGTGGCGCGACGGGTTTTCTCTCACCTCCGCCGAGCCGTTCGGCTACGGCCTCTGTCTCGTGCTGATGGGGCTCGTGTTCGCCGTCCCGCTCTGGCGCCGCCGTCTCACGACCCTCGCGGACCTGTTTCGCCAGCGGTTCTCGCCGCTGACCGAGCGCTGCGCCGCGGTGATCCTCATCCCGAGCTCCGTCCTCTGGGCGGCGGCGCAAGTCCGGGCGTTCGGCTCCGTGCTCAGCACCGGATCCACCCTCCAGATCGAAACGGCCATCGCCCTCGCCGCCGGGTTCACGATCCTCTATACGGCGTTCGGCGGGCTGCTGGTGGACGCCATCACCGACGTCATTCAGGGGGCCGTGCTCGCGGTCGGGCTGGTGGTCCTGCTGATCGGGGTCGTGATCCACCTCGGCGGGCCCGCCGACGCCGCGGCCGCCGTCGCGCTGTCGCGCGAGCAGCTCGTCGTGCCCCCCGGTGATGGGTCGCTGCTCCTCGCCATCGAGGACTGGGCCATCCCGGTCTGCGGCTCCGTGCTCGCCGCCGAGCTCGTGGGGCGCGTGATCGCGACGCGGTCGCCCCGGATCGCCCGCCGCTCCGCCTTGGGCGCCGCCGGTCTGTACCTGGTGTTGGGAACCATTCCACTGCTGATCGGCCTCGTCGGCTCGAGCATCGCGCCCCTCGCGGACGTGGCCCACGCCGAGCAAATCGTCCCGGCCGTCGCCCGCGAGGTCCTGCCCACGTTGGGCTACGCCATCTTCGCCGGCGCGCTCATCTCCGCCATTCTCTCGACCGTGGATAGCACCCTGCTCGTGGCGGCGGGCCTGCTGTCACACAATCTCATCATCCCCCTGGCGCGGGTGGCCGACGAACGCCGCAAACTCGTCATCGCCCGCGCCGCAGTAGTGATCTTCGGCCTCCTGGCGTACGTCCTCGCCCTGCATGCGCAGGGCGTGTTCGCGCTCGTGGAGCAGGCGTCTGCGTTCGGCAGCGCCGGTGCGCTCGTGACGATCACGTTCGGATTGTTTACGCGCACCGGGGGCCCGAGAACGGCGGTGGCGACGCTGGTGGCGGGGATGGCCGCGTATCTCGGAGCGCTCGTGGCCGGGATGCCGGTGCCATTTCTCACGTCACTGGGGGTGGCGCTCGCCACGTACGGCCTCGGCGCCGCCCTGGAGTGGGTACGGGTCGGGCGCGAACCGGCGGGCGAAGTCACGCGTTAGCTTTGGGGACACCGTGACTCGTTCCTCCCGCACGCAGTATCGCGAGTTCGTCCAGAGGTACAAACAACGTCGCCTGGACGAGTCGCCCGACGGCCGGCCGCCGCCGGCATCCGGACGGCGCCGCCAGTATCTGCGCGAATACATCCGCTGGCTCCGGCCGCACCGCGGCGCCCTCGGCGCGGTCCTGCTCCTCGCGCTGGGCGTCGCCGGGATCCAGATGATCGAGCCGCTGTTCATGCGGTACATCGTGGATCGCATCCTGCTGCGCCCGGAGATCGATACGGCCACGCGGCTCGGCCTGCTCCACGTCGCGGGCGGCCTGTTCGTGGGCGTGGTGGTCGTCTCCCACCTGCTCGGCGCGTTCAAGGACTACCGCCAGCGGCTGCTCAACGTCCGGGTCATGCTGACGCTGCGGCGCTCCCTGTATGAACGGCTGCTGCACGTGCCCCTGCCGCGGCTCTGGGAAATGAAGACCGGCGGCATCCTGTCGCGGCTCACCGGCGACGTCGAGACCACCACGGGCCTGCTCCAGATGGCGATCGTCTCCCCGACCATTTCGGTGATCCGGTTGGTGATCGCGGTGGTCGTGCTGCTGGTGCTCAACTGGCAGCTCGCGCTGACCGCGCTGGCGATCGTGCCCGGCGTGATGGCGCTGAGCCTGATATTCGCGCGGCGCGTCCGGCCGATCTACCGCTCGGTGCGCGGCGACGTCGAGCAGGTCGATGGCCGCGCGGGGGAGGCGTTCTCGGGGATCCGCGTGGTCCGGGCGTTCCGGCGGGAAGTGCAGGAGCTGCTCAGCTACATGGTGGGGCGCCACACCGTGCTGCGCAAAGAGCTGTTCGCGCATCGGCGTGAGCTGGTGCTGTGGACGTCGTGGGGACTGCTCGAGGCCGGGATCGCCGTCGTGATCGTCTGGTTCGGCGGCTACTTGAACCTGATCGGCCGCGCCTCGATCGGCGACATCATGGCGTTCCAGTGGTACATCTTCCTGCTGCTCAACCCGGTATGGAGCATCGTCAACTCGTTCTCCGAGCTGCAGCGCTCGCTCGCCGCGATGGAGCGCGTGTTCGAGGTGCTGGCGATGGAGCAGGACAAGCCGGACCGGCCGGGTGCCCGCGTGGCGCCGCGCGAGGTGCATGAGCTGCGCTTCGACGATGTGTCGTTCGAGTACCGCGAGGGGCAGCCGGTGGTTCGGGATTTCCGCGTCACGGTCCCGGATGGCTCGGTCGTGGCGCTCGTCGGGCGGAGCGGGGCGGGGAAGACCACGGTCACCGATCTCGTGGCGCGATTCCATGACCCGACCCGCGGGCGCATTCTGTTGAACGGCACCGACATTCGCGACTTCCGCCTGCGCTCCTACCGCGATCTGCTTGCGATCGTACAGCAGGACGTGTTCTTGTTCGACGGCTCGGTGGGCGAGAACATCCGCTATGGGCGCACCGCCGCGACGGCTGCCCAGATCGAGGACGCCGCGCGGCGCGCCAACGCGCACGAGTTCATCGTGCGGCTGCCGCAGGGCTACGACACGTTGATCGGCGAGCGCGGCGTCAAGCTGTCGGGTGGGCAGCAGCAGCGGCTCGCGGTCGCGCGCGCCATTGTGGCCGCGCCGCAGATCCTGATTCTCGACGAGGCGACCAGCAATCTCGATACCGAAAGCGAGCAGCTCATTCAGGCTGCCATGGCCACGCTGCTCGCGGGCCGGACGACCTTCGTGATCGCGCACCGGCTGTCCACGATCCGCCGCGCCGACATGATTCTGCTCATGGAGGAAGGCCGCATCATCGAGCAGGGCACGCACGCCGAGCTGATGGAGCGCGGGGGCATCTACCACGATATGGTGCGGCGGCAGATGGCCTCGCACGGGCACGAGCGCGACGAGGTGCTGCGTTGAGCCTCGATCGCCGCGACTTCCTGGCCGCCACGGCCGGCGTCGCCGCCGCGACGGTCTTTCCCGCGCCCGTCCGCTGGCAGGGGGCAGCGGCGACCGTCGTGCTGTTTCAAGGCGATTCGATCACCGATGGTGGTAGGAATCGCGGCGCGACCGAACCCAACTCCACCCCCGGACTCGGCAACGGCTACCCGCGGCTCATCGCCGCCGCTGCGCTGGCTGCCCACCCAACGCGCGGCCTGCGGTTCTACAACCGCGGAATCAGCGGCAACAAGGTACCGGATCTGCGAGAGCGGTGGACGGCGGATACGCTGGCCCTCGAGCCGAACGTACTCAGCATCCTGATCGGCGTGAACGACTTCTGGCACACGCTTACCCATGGATACACGGGCACCGTGCGGGAGTACGAGGAGCAGTACGCGGCCCTGCTTGCCGACACGCGCCGGGCGCTGCCGCGCGTCCGCCTCGTCGTGCTCGAGCCGTTCGTGCTGCGCTGCGGTGCGGTCGACAAGCGGTGGTTCCCCGAATTCGACGAGCGTCGCGCCGCCGCAGTCCGCGTGGCGCGCCAGGCCCGCGCGACGCTCGTGCCGCTCCAGGCGATGTTCGACGCGCGCGCCCAGGCCGTCGCGCCCGAGTTTTGGGCCGCCGACGGCGTGCACCCGACACCCGCCGGCCACGCCGCCATCGCCGAGCAGTGGCGGCGTGCCGTCCGGTTGTAGGACGGTGCAGGCGCCCGTCCTCATCGCGGCGGAGCTCAAGGATCTGCTCGAGCCCTCGCAGCTCGGCGGCCTCGACGTCACCTGGCTCGCCGCCGCCGAGCCCACGCCCAAGGGCGATTGGGTGGCCATCGTGCCGTTGCTCACGCGCTGGGTCGGCGGCACCGAGCTCAAGAATCTCCCCAAGCTGCGCATCGTGGCGAACGTCGCGGTGGGTTACAACAACGTGGACGTCGTGGCGGCCGAGATGCGGCGCGTGATCGTCACCAACACGCCCGACGTCCTGACCGACGCCACCGCCGATCTCACCTGGGCACTGATCTTGGCGTGCGCCCGGCGGCTCCTCGCTGGGGTGGACCTGGTGCGCAGTGGCGCCTGGACCGGCTGGCATCCGGCGCAGTTGCTGGGAGTCGAGTTGCAAGGCCGGACGCTCGGCCTGTTCGGCGCCGGCCGGATCGGGCAGGCCGTGGGGCGGCGGGCCGTGCCGTTCGGACTCCGTATCATCTATACGGCGCGCAGCGTCAAGCCCGACTTCGAGCGCGAGACGGGCGCCACGCGCGTCGAGCAGGGGCGGTTGTTCGCCGAGAGCGACATCCTCAGCCTGCACGCGCCGTCCACGCCCGAGACGAAGGGCGTGATCAACGCCGAGTCGCTGCGCCGGATGAAGCCCACAGCCATCCTCGTGAATACGGCGCGCGGCGACCTGGTGCGGGAGGAGGCGCTGGCTGCCGCGCTCGAGGAGGGCCGGCTCGGCGCCGCGGGGTTGGACGTCTACGCCGACGAGCCGGCGATCCATCCCCGGCTGCGCGCCGCGCCGCGGACGGTCCTGCTGCCGCACATCGGCAGTGCCACCGACGAGACCCGGCGCCGCATGGCGGGGATCGCGCTCGCCAACGTGCAGGCCGTGCTGCGCGGCGAGCCCCCTTTGACCCCCGTTTACCGCTAGCTACCTTTCAGCCCCGAGATGCCTCGGCCCCAAAAAGCGGAAGACCGCACGACCCTCCTCGACGCCCGCGCGATGTCGCGGGCGTTGCAGCGTATGGCCGTGGAGATCGTGGAGCTCGCGCCGCGTACCGAGGACCTCGTGCTGGTCGGCATCCAGCGCCGCGGCGTGGAGCTCGCGGGACGCCTCGCCAAGCGGATCGCGGAGACGGAAGGCGGCACGGTCCTGTGCGGCGCCCTCGACATCACGCTGTACCGCGACGATCTGGAAACCGTTGGCCCCGCCCCCGTCATCGGTGAGACGCACCTGCCCGCCGATCTCACCGGCAAGCATGTCGTCATCGTGGATGACGTCCTCTACACGGGCCGGACGGCGCGGGCGGCGCTCGACGAGCTGGCCGACTTCGGCCGGCCCCGGCGTATCTCGCTCTGCGTGCTCGTGGACCGCGGCGGACGGGAGCTGCCGATTCAGGCCGACATCGTCGGCCACCGCATCACCACGGGCGCCGGGGACCGCGTCGACGTGCTCGTCGAAGAGCTGGACGGCCGCAACACGGTGGAGCTGGTGCGATGAGCCTCGGCAAGGATCTGATTGGCCTCGAGCACCTCACCCCGGAGCAGATCCGGCTCATCCTCGATACGGCGGAGCCGTTCAAGGAGGTCTCCGAGCGCCCCATCAAGAAGGTGCCGGCCCTGCGCGGCAAGACGATCGTCAACCTGTTTTTCGAGGCGTCCACGCGCACCCGTATCTCCTTCGAGTTCGCCGAGAAGCGCCTGTCGGCCGACACCGTGAACGTCGCGGCGAGCGGGTCCTCCGTGGCGAAGGGCGAAACCCTCGTCGATACGGCGAAGAACCTCGAGGCGATGCGGATCGACATGGTGGTGATCCGCCACGGTTCCTCGGGCGCCGCGGAATTCCTCGGCCGCCGCATCGATTCCAACGTGATCAACGCCGGCGACGGCAAGCACGAGCATCCCACGCAGGCGCTGCTCGACCTGCTCACGATCCGCGACCGCCACGGGCGGGTCGAGGGACTGAAGGTGTGCCTCGTGGGCGACGTGCTGCACTCGCGCGTGGCGCGGTCCAATCTCTGGGGGCTCACCAAGCTGGGCGCGGAGGTCGCCGTGTGCGGGCCGCGCACGCTGCTGCCGCGCGGCATCGAGGAGCTGGGCGTCACGATCTTCCCGCGTCTCGAGGACGCGATCGAGTGGGCCGACGTGCTCAACATCCTGCGGCTGCAGCTCGAGCGCATGGAAAAGGGCTACATCCCGAGCCTGCGCGAGTACTACCGGGTGTTCGGCGTGACGCCCGAGCGGCTGGAGCGGGCGTCGCGCGAGATCACGATCATGCACCCCGGTCCGATGAACCGCGGCGTCGAGATCGATTCCCGTGTCGCCGACGGGCCGCACAGCGTGATCCTGGACCAGGTGACGAACGGCGTGGCCGTGCGGATGGCGGTGCTGTATCTGCTGGCCGGCGGCCGCAGCGAGGGCGCGGCCGCCTCGTCGGGGAGCGAGGCCGAATGACGCGGCCGCTGCTGCTGCAGGGCGGTCGCGTGATCGACCCGGGCAGCGGGCGCGACGCGGTGGCCGACGTCTTCATCCACGAGGGCAAGATCGCGGCCGTGGGCCGCGGCCTCGCCGCGCCCGACGGCGCGGACGTGCGCGACGTCGTCGGCAAGGTCGTCACGCCGGGGCTCGTCGACATCCACGTGCACCTGCGCGAGCCGGGGAACGAGGACGAAGAGACCATCGCGAGCGGCGCGCGCGCGGCGGCCGCGGGCGGGTTCACCGCCGTGTGCGCGATGCCCAATACCGATCCGGTCACCGACAACCAGGCGGCGGTGGGGTTCATCGTCCGCCAGTCGGGGCGGGCGGGGTTCGCCCGCGTCTACCCGATCGGCGCGGTGTCGCTCGGGCAGCAGGGCGAGCGCCTCGCGGAGTTCGGCGAGATGGTGGCGGCCGGTGCGGTCGCGGTCTCCGACGACGGCAAGCCCGTCGCCTCGAGCCACCTGATGCGCACCGCGCTCGAGTACGCCCGCACGTTCGGCATTCCCGTCGCCGACCACTGCGAAGATCCGACGCTCGCCGCGGGTGGCGTCATCCACGAGGGACTGGTCGCAGCCCGACTCGGCCTGAAAGGGATTCCGGCGGCCGCCGAGGAGATCATGGTGGCGCGCAACTGCCTCCTGGCCGAGCTGACGGGCGGGCACGTGCACCTGTGTCACGTCTCCACGCGCGGCTCGGTCGCGCTGATCCGGGCGGCCAAGGAGCGGGGCATCGAGGTGACCGCGGAAGTGACGCCGCACCATCTCACCCTCACCGACTTCGCCTGCGAGGGCTACGACACCCATGCGAAGATGAATCCGCCGCTGCGCGAAGCCGGCGACGTGGCGGCGCTGCGCGGCGCGCTCAAGGAAGGCGTGATCGATTGCGTGGCGTCCGATCACGCCCCACACGCCTACGACGAGAAGGAAGCGGCGTTCGATGACGCCCCGTTCGGGATCATCGGGCTCGAGACCGCGTTCGCCGTCGCCCACACGGAGCTCGTGTGCGGGGGCGTGCTCACGCTCTCCGAGCTCGTCGCGCGGATGAGCACGGAGGCGGCGCGCGTGTTTCACCTCCCGGGCGGCACGCTGCTCCCCGGCGCCATCGCCGACGTGACCGTGATCGACCCCGCGCTGCGCTGGACCGTCGAGCCGGCGGCGTTGCACTCCAAGAGTCGCAACACGCCCTTCAGCGGCCGTCCGCTGACCGGGCGGCCGGTGTTGACCGTGGTGGGCGGCGTGGTCGTGCACGACCTCGTCCCCGCACGGCCGTGACCGGGCTGTCCCGCGCGGCCGCAGCCCGGCGCATGGCGCTGTGTTGCCGCCAGCTCGCCGCCGGCGGGCTCATCGCGGGGCAGGACGGCAACCTCTCGGTGCGGTTCGCCCCCGACCGGATCCTGGTCACGCCCAGCGGGCGGCTCAAGGCGCTGCTCACGCCGCGCGACATGGTCGAGGTGGATCTCGCGGGCCGCGGGCGCGCGCGCGGCGGGGGCCGCGCCCGCAAGGCTACCAGCGAGTTGGACTTACATTTGCGTATCCTGCGTCACCGGCCGGACGTGAACGCCGTGGTGCACGCCCATCCGCCGACCGCGACCGGATTCGCGGTTGCGGGTGAGGAGATTCCCCCTAATGTGTTGCCGGAGCTTATCTTCGTCGTAGGACCGGTGCCCGTGGTCCCGTTCGGGATGCCCGGCACCCCGGAGCTCGGCGAGCGCCTCTTGCCCAATTTGGCGGGCCATGATGCGCTGCTGCTCGCGAATCATGGCGCCGTCACCATGGGGAAGACGCTCGACGCAGCGTGGATCCGGATGGAGAGTCTGGAGCACGCGGCGCGCATCGTCGTGGCGGCGCGCGCCGCGGCCCCGGGCGGACCCCGCCCGCTCGATCCGGCGGTCGTCCAGCGACTCGAGGCATTGCGGGAGCGGAATGGCTAAAGGTTCGTCCAAAGGCACCGCAGTTATTCAACGGCTGCTGGAAGAGCGCCGCCAGTACGAGGCGTGGCTGGCGCGCATTGCGGCGGCGGCCGATTCGGCCCCGGCGCACGTGCGCACGCGCGTCAAGGCCGACTACGAGGCCCGGCTGCGGGCGGTGACGGAGGAGCTCAAGGCCCACGCCGAAGCGGCGCGGCAGCTCATCGCGCAACGCAAGGAATTCCTGCTCGAGCTGCACAAGAAAGAGAAAGCCGCGGCCGAACGCTTGGCGGAAACCGAGCTGCGCCATGCGGTGGGGGAGTACGACGAAGCGCAGTGGGCGCAGGTGCACAAGGATGCGCTGGCCGAGCTGGGCGAGGTGCGCGAGGAGATCATCGAGGGCGAGCGCGACATCGTTCGGCTCGAAGAGCTGGACTCCACGGTCCGCTCGAAGCCGGGGGCGTCGCGCGCGCCGTCATCCGCGCGGCCGGGCGACGGCCGGGACGAGCGCAAGCGGGGCGCACCGGTGGACGAGCTCGCCTTCCTCAAGTCCGTCACCGAGGACGACAACAACGCGCCGTCGCCCAAGCGGGCGAGCGGGGCGCAGTTCCAGCCGCTGAGCGCGTCCCCCCTCGGGCCGATGAACGCCGAGAGCGACGTCGTGAAGACGCTGAAATGCAGGGAATGCGGGACAATGAATGTCGCGACCGAGTGGTATTGCGAGAACTGCGGGGCGGAATTGGCCGCGTTGTGATGTGCCGGGATTTGTATTGATGTCGGACGCCGCGTGAATGTAGGGGCACGGCATGCCGTGCCC
>JBOHSP010000264.1:0-9671 GCA_050733275.1 Gemmatimonadales bacterium | reverse complement strand
CGGGCAAGCTGTTCCCATTTGCGTTCATCACGATCGCCTGTGGGGCGATCTCGGGATTCCACGCGCTCGTCGCGTCGGGCACCACCCCCAAGATGATCTCGCGCGAGACCGACGCGCGGATGATCGGCTACGGGGGCATGCTGATGGAGTCGTTCGTCGGCATCATGGCGATGATCGCGGCCTGCACGCTCGACCCCGGCGTGTATTTCGCGATGAACACGACGCCCGCGGCGCTCGCCGGCGCCTCCGAGGTCCTGAATCAGGCGGGGTTCGTCGTGACGCCGGAGGCGATGCAGGCGCTCGCGAGCCAGATGGGCGAGCAATCGCTGGTGGGGCGCACCGGCGGCGCGCCGTCGCTCGCCGTGGGGATGGCGCACATCTTCGCGGGCCTGACCTCGGCGTTCAGCGGTCCGGCGCTCACCGCCCTGTGGTACCACTTCGCCATCATGTTCGAGGCGCTGTTCATCCTCACGACCATCGACACCGGGACGCGCGTGGGGCGGTTCATGCTGCAGGAAATCCTGGGCCACGTGTGGCCTCGCTTCGGCGAGACGTCGTGGTACCCGAGCGTGGTCGCCTCCAGCGCGCTGATCGTCGCCGGCTGGGGGTACTTCCTCTATCAGGGCGTCGTGGACCCGCTGGGCGGCATCAACTCGCTGTGGCCGCTGTTCGGGATCGCGAATCAGCTCCTCGCCGCGGTCGCGCTGTGCGTGGGAACGACGATCCTGATCAAGATGGGCCGTCAGCGCTACATGTGGGTGACCCTGGTGCCGCTCGCCTGGCTGATCGTGGTGACGATGACGGCGGGCTGGCAGAAGGTGTTCTCGGCGGATCCCCGGCTCGGATTTCTGGCGCACGCCGCGTCCCTCGCCGGATCGCTCAGCGCCGATGCGGGCCGGTTGATCTTCAACGACCGGCTGAACGCCGTCGTGGCCCTGTTCTTCATGGCCGTGGTGGCGATGCTGGTGGTCACGTCGGCACGGGAGTGGTGGCTGGTGCTCCGGAAGAAGAAGCCGGCCATGGTGCGGGAGGCGCCGTACGTGGAGACGGCGCTCGCGTCGGGAGATTGAACGCGGAGAAACAATGTCGCCGGCGTTGGATTGATTCCCGGGAACGCCGAGCGGAGTTCAGCAACAAACTTGCGGGTCTCGAGACGCGTCTGGTCCGCTACATGTTCCTCTTCTGGGTCGGCACGCTCGGAACCGTGATCGCCCTCCTGAAGCTGTAGCCCGCTCACCCCACGGTCGCCAGGCACTCGATCTCCACGCGCGCGCCGAGCGCCAGCCCGCTTCCGGCGACGGTCGAGCGCGCGGGCGGATCCGTGGGGAAGTACGTCCGATACACCGCGTTCATCGCGGCGTAGTCGCGGATATCCGCCAAAAAGACAGTGCACTTGAAGACCCGCTCGAGCCCGCTGCCCGCGTGCGCCAGCACGGCCTTGATGTTCTCGAGCGCCTGCCGCGTCTGGCCCGCGACGCCCGTGTCCGCCAGCTCGCGCGCGCCGGGCTTGTTCCCGATCTGGCCCGAGAGATAGAGCACGTTGCCGACCCGCACGGCGGTCGAGAACGGCAGCCCAACCGAGGCGCCGGGCATCTGGATGACGTGTTTATCCTGCGAAGCCAGAACCCCGGGCGTCGCGCCGATCAGCAGGACCATCCACGCAGCTTTCATGGGATCTCCTTGGAACGTGCCGACGTACCGACGGGCCGACGTGTGTCTACAGCTCCACCTGGGCCCCCACCTCGAACACCTGATTGGGCGGAATCTTGAAGAACGCCGTGGCGCGCAGCGAGTTGCTCGTCATGAACGAGAACAGCCGCTCCCGCCACAGCGCCATGCCGGGCCGCTCCGACGCGATCAACGTCTCGCGGCCCAGGAAGAACGTCGTCCCCTCGATGGCGATCTCGAGCTTTTCCACGCGACACGCCGCCAGGATGTCTTCGATATCGGGATCTTCCATGAATCCGTAGCGCGCCACGACGGTGTGGAATCCCTTGCCGATGCGTTTCACCACCACGCGCTCGGCGTCGGCCACGTGCGGCTCGTCCGCGGTGATGACCGTGAGGAACACGATCTTTTCGTGCAGGACTTTGTTATGCGTGAGGTTGTGCACCAGGGCGGGCGGCGTGCCGTCGGCGCCACCGAACATGAACACGGCCGTCCCGGGCACGCGGATCGGCGGCTCGGCCGCGATTTCGGCGAGCAGCATCTTCACGGGGAGCGACTGCTCGGCCATCCGCTTGGACAGGATTTCCCGGCCCCGCTTCCAGGTGGTCATCAATACGAAGATCGTGCCCCCGATCGCGAGCGGCACCCAGCCGCCATGCGGGATCTTGAGCACGTTCGCCGAGAAGAACACCAGATCGATCGCGAGGAACAGGCCGCAGATCGCCCCGGCGCGCGCCAGGGTCCAGCCCCACACCTCCCGCATCAACAGGAAGAGCAGCAGCGTCGTGAGCACCATTTCACCGGACACGGCCACGCCGTACGCACCGGCCAGCCGGCTCACCGACCCGAATTCCAGCACCAGCACGATCGTGATCAGCATCAGGGCGATGTTGACGCCGCTCACGTAGATCTGCCCCATCTCGCGCGACGACGTGTGTTCGATCTTCATGCGCGGACTGTAGCCGAGCTGAATTGCCTGGCGGGTGAGCGAGAACGCGCCCGAGATCACGGCCTGCGACGCGATGATCGCCGCCGCGGTCGCCAGCAGAATGAGGGGGTAGAGGCCCCACGACGGCGCGAGCCGGTAGAACGGGTTGACGGCGGCGCTCGGATCGTTGAGCAGCAACGCCCCCTGACCGAAATAGTTGAGCAGCAGTCCCGGCAAGACGAGATAGAACCACACCAGCCGGATCGGCCGCACGCCGAAATGCCCCATATCGGCGTACAGCGCTTCGCCGCCCGTCACCACGAGGAACACAGCGCCCAGCACGAGGAACCCCGTCCAGCCATTCGCCATGAAGAAGCGGACGGCGTAGTGCGGGCTCAGCGCCGCCAGCACGCTCGGCTGCGTCACGATTTCGGCGATGCCCAGCACGGCGAGGGTGGTGAACCACACCAGCATCACCGGGCCGAACCAGCTGCCCACCTTCGCGGTCCCGCGGCTCTGGATCGAGAACAATCCCGCGAGAATGACGATGGTGAGTGGAATGATCCACCCCTGAAGCGCGGGCGCCGCGACCCCCAATCCCTCCACGGCGCCCAGCACCGAGATGGCCGGGGTGATGACGCTGTCGCCGTACATCAGCGCCGCGCCGAAGATCGCGATCGCGATCACCAGGTGCCGCGGCGTGCCGCCGCGGGAAACCCGACCGCGCTGCACCAGCGCCATCAGCGCCAGGATCCCGCCCTCGCCCTTGTTGTCCGCCCGCATCACGAACGCCAGGTACTTGACCGAGACGATGAGGACGAGCGACCAGACGATCAGCGACAGGACGCCGAGCACGTTGGCGGGTGACACCGGCATGCCGTAGGGGCCGTTGAACGCCTCGCGCAACGCGTACAGCGGGCTCGTCCCGATGTCGCCGTACACGACGCCGAGCGCCGCCAGGGACAGGCCGGCGAGATAGCGACCCTGGGGCTGCGTCTTCGGAGCGGCCCTGACGGGGGTGGTCATCGGCGGGGAACCCTACGCGACCACGGGGCGAAAGGCCAGAGGCCGTTCAACGCAAGCCGGGACTTGGACTTACGAACGCCATGTACACGCCCAGCAGGATCAACAATACCGCGAGAATGCGACGAAACACGTGTGGGGCCAGACGACTGAGCAGGGGCGTCCCGATCGCCGTACCGGCCATGACCCCCATCGTCGCGGTCAGCACGAACGGCCACACCGCGACGATCTCGCGCCATTGCGTGGCGAGGTAGACCGGGAGGCGCGCGCCATCGACGAATAACGCGATCGCCGTCGCCGTGGCGACGAACGACTCCTGGGGCACGTGGAATCCGAGCATCGCTGCCGAGCGGATGCCGCCCTGGTTGCCGACAAGCCCGCCGAGCGCTCCCGACAGCGCGCCGGCAACCCAGGCGGCACCCCGCCCCCACTGCACGCGCCGCATCCAGCCCGTCAGCTCAGACGCGCCGGCGACGATGAGGAGCGCCCCGAACACGACGGCGAGCGCGCGGCTGGACACCCGCGTATGGACGAGCGCACCGGCCAATCCACCCAGCGCGCTCGTGATCCCAAACCCGAGCAACACGCTCCGGTCGACGTGGCGGCGCAACATCCAGAACCGCTGCGCCGTCCCGAAGAAATGCGGGATCGCGATCGCGGCGACGGCGAGCTTGGTCCCCGTTTCGAGCGCCAGCGCCGGGGTCAGCAGGCTGCCGACGCCGAAGCCCGTGACGGCCGCGATCCCGCCCGCGAGCACCGCAATTATCGTCAACAGGATGCCGAACAGCATGGCCAGGATGATCTCTGGGGATTACGCGCTGGTCAACACGCCATCGGCCGGGTTAAGATTCCACCCATGTTGATGAGCCCCGAGATGAATCAGCAGCTGAACGTGCAGATCGGCAATGAATTCGGCGCGTCGCTGCAGTACGTCAACATCGCCGCCTACTTCGACAATGCCGGATTGCCGGTGCTGGCGCGGCACTTCTTCGCCCAGGCCGAGGAAGAGCACCAGCATGCGCTCAAATTCGTGCGCTACATGCTGGACGCCGACGGCAAAGTCGCCATCCCTGCAGTGCCCGCGCCGCGCGCGGAGTTCGCCTCCGCCGAGGAGGCGGTGGCGCTCGCCCTGGAAGGGGAGCTCACCGTCTCCAAGCAGATCAACGCCCTGCTCGACCGCGCGACCAAGGAGCGGGATTACGTCGCCCACGACTTCCTGGAATGGTTCGCGCGCGAGCAGCTCGAGGAGTTCTCCAGCATGGACACGCTCCTCAAGATGGTGCGGCGGGTTGGGGAGTCAGGGCTCATGCTGGTCGAAAACGCGCTAGCGGCGGGCGCTCCCTTGACCGCGGGCGCGCCAAAGGATAAGGCCTAGTCCCAGCGCCGCGCTGGCGAGGAACGCTCGCGCGCCGCCGCCAAGCTGAAACAGCAGGCCCAATCCGATTCCGCCGACCAGCGCCGCGATGCCCGTCGCGGCGTGATACACGCCGAACCCCGTGCCGCGACGGGCCCCGCCCGCCTCGGCGACGAGGGCTCGCTCGGAGCTTTCGGTCAGCCCCGCCACCACACCGATCGCCAGGAACAGCAGCCACGCGGCGCGTGGCCCCTGGGCGAACGCCATCCCTGCGGCCAGTGCCACATAGATCACCCACCCCAGCCACATCGTCCGCCCGGCGCCCATGCGGTCGGTCAGCGCGCCGCCCGCGAAGCTCGAGCCCGACTTGACGACGTGGACGGCGGACCAGAGGACGGGAATCAGGGCCACCGGCACGCCGAGCTGCTGGCTGTGGAGGATGAGGAGGGTCTCTGGCATGCGGAGGAGATAGAAGAAAGAGATGGCGGCGAGGGGCGGCGAAAGGCGGCGGAGGGCGGCGACCCGCGGCGGAGGCTCCATAACGCGCGCCGCCGCAGTTTCTCGCCGCCCCTCGCCGCCCTTCACCGCGGCGACCGCCAGCACCAGTACCAGCACCCCCGGCACAATGCTCGCCAGGATCACCGTCCTTACCTCTGCACCGCCACTCAGCAGGAGCCACGCGACCAGCGGCCCCAGCACCGCCCCTGCATGGTCGAGCCCCCGTTGCAGGCCGAACGCGCGACCGTGCAGAGGGGACGGCGTCACGTCCGCAATCAGCGCATCGCGCGGCGGCGTGCGTGCCCCCTTGCCCAGCCGATCGACAACCCGCAGACCGATGACCTGCCAGGCGGCCGCAGTGACGGCGATGAACGGCCGCACGATCACGGCCAACGCGTAGCCGACGACGATGAGCGGTCCCCGCCGGGCCGGCCGGTCGGCGAGCCGCCCGGCACCGAGCTTGACCGCCGCCGATGCCGCATCCGCGGCGCCATCGAGCGCTCCCAGCGCGACGGCACCCCCGCCCAGCACGCCCGTCACGAAGGCGGGCAGCAGGGGATAGACCATCTCGCTCGCGAAGTCGTTGAGGAGGGAAACGGCGCCGAAGAGCTTGACCTGCTTGGGGAGGGAGAGGGGGGGGCGTTCAGCCACCCAGGCCGAGCCCCCAGCGAATCAAGGTCACCGGCAGGCCGCCGTAGGGCAGGACGGCGTCATGGAAGCCGCGCAACGAAAAGGCGTCGCCGCGCGCGGCCTGGAAGTCGTCGCGCAGGCGCAGCAGCTCGCGCCGGCCGACGGCGTAGCACAGCTGGTAGGCCGGCCACGCGCAGTAGCGGCGCACCTCCGCTTCCGCGTTGCTACGCTCGACGTGCAGCTCGGCGATCATTTGGTCGACCGCCTGCGCGCGCGTCATGCCGCGCGTGTGCAGCCCGACGTCCAGCAGGATGCGCATCGCGCGCCACAACAAGTGCACGCGCTGGAAGAACAGCTCCTCGTCGGACGCGTAGAACCCCTCGTCGCCCATCATGTCCTCGCAGTACAGCGCCCACCCTTCGACCGTGAGCGGCGTCCACAGGTTCTTGCGGACGTCGGAGCGCAACGCCTTGGCCGTCACGAGCTGGAGATGATGGCCGGGATAGCCCTCGTGGAGGGCGGTCGCGGCCAGCTCGTAGCGGCAGTGGTCGCGCAGGATGCGGTTCTGCTGTTCCGCCGGGAGGCGGGGATCGGGGACGGTGACGTAGAACCAGCCGGTGCGGTCGCGCGCGTAGGCGCCGGGACTGTCGTATGCGGCGTAGGGGATGATGGGCCGCATGAACGCCGGCGTCGGGATGACCTCGAGCGGCGCATCCGGAATGGGCGCCAGCCCGCGCTCCCGAACGAAGTCCCGCGCGCGGGCCATTTCGGCGGCGTAGGCCTCCACCAGCTCGTCGGCGCCGGGGTGATGCTCGCGCAGCCGCTCCACGAGCTCGGGCCAGGGGCGGTTGCCGCGGTCGAGTCGCGTCGCGATCCGCTCGAGATCGGCTTGGACGGCTTCCTTGAGATGCAGCCCGTAGCGCCACAGCTCGGGGGCTGTGTCGCGCAACGCGTGCTGGTAGTGCAGCAGGAAGTTGAACGTGTCCTCACCGACGGCGAAATGCTCGGTCGCGGTGTCGCGCCAACGATCGAGGTCGCGGTCCAGCGCCGCGAGCGACCGATCGGCTTCCGCGGCGGCCTCCGTCAGGCGGCGGGCGTGGGCCGGCGCCTGCGCGCTCAGCGCGGCGGCGACCTCGCCCACGAGCACGCGACCCCCTTCGTTCATCCCCTGCGCGGTCTCGACGAACACGCGCACCGGCTCGACCATCGTCTCGCGCAGGTCGTCCAGGAACGCCGGGATATCCTCGAGGCGTCCCGCCGCCGCCTGGGCCTTCTCGGCGGGGGTGCGATCGGCGGATCGGAGCAAGTGATGAAGACCGGACAGCAGGTGGGAAAGCCAGAACTCGGGGTTGGTCGCCTGGGGCCGCAGTCGCTCGTAGCGGCGCAGCAGCACCCGGATCTCGTTCAGCAGCGCGGTGCGGTCGATCTCCTGCTCGAGGTCGGGGGCTTCGGACTCCTCGAGCGCGGCGGCGATCGATTTGAGCGCCGCGAGGTGCGGCGCCAGCGCCCCGGGGCTGTAGCGGCCATAGCGGTCGTCGTGCCCCGGCACGCCGGCGTGCGTGGCCGCGACCGGATCGAGATGCCAGTGCAGGTCGAAGTAGGCGCGGACGAGGTCCTTGAGCTTGCCTACCGCCATGCCGAGGCTTCGCGCAGGAGCCGGTGGCACTCCTCGTCCGGGAGGACGCGGTCCGTGCGCTTCGCCGCGTCGAACAGCACGCGGCACGCCTCGGCGTCCTCCGGATCGTAGCCGTGGTGCTCCAGCCAGTACTTCACGTTGGAGAGCCCGGAGACGGGCGAGATCTCGATGCGCTGCGCGAACCCGAACTCCTCGGCGGGGACGGAGCTGTACACGCGGTCCGCGAGCCAGGCATGGCCCTTCTTCTTCGCCTTGATGATGGCGGCGGCGTGCACGCCCGTCCCGGTGCGGAACGCGTCGGTGCCGACCACGGGATAGTTCACCGGGATCGGCACGCCGACCGCCTCCGCCACCAGCCGGCAGTACTCCGGGAGCGTGCGGATGTCGTGCCGGTGAGCGCCGAGCAGCTTCAGGTTGACGATGAGCAGATCCATCTCGGCATTGCCGACCCGCTCGCCGACCCCGAGCGCCGTCGCGTGCACGCGGTCCGCGCCGGCCTCGATCGCGGCGAGGCAGTTGATGAGCCCCATGCCGCGGTCGCGGTGACCGTGCCAATCGATTTGCACACGCTGTTGTTTGACGATTTCCCGCTTGACGAATTCCACCAACGTCTTCACGCCTTGCGGCGTCGCATGCCCGACGGTGTCGGCGAGGCAGATACGCCCCGCGCCGCACGCGATCGCCGCGCCGTAGAGCGCCTGCAGCGTCTCCGGACGCGCACGGGTCGTGTCTTCGGTCACGTACATCACCGGCAGCCCGTGTTTCACCGCGTAGGTGACGGCCTCCTCGGTAGCCTTGAGGATGCGGTCGAGCGTCCAGTCTTCGGCGTATTGGCGGATCGGCGAGGAGCCGATGAAGGTCGCGGCTTCGATCGCGATCCCCACCTCCTGGGAGATCCGCACGATGGGATCGATGTCGGCGATGACGGTGCGGGCGGCGCAGTTGGGGGCGACGGGGAGGCGGTGGTCGCGGATCTCGGTGGCGAGCGCCCGCACCTGCTCCACGGCGCGCGGCCCGGCACCCGGCAGGCCGATGTCGGCGGAGACGATGCCCAGGTCGGCCATGAGATGCAGCAGGCGTTTCTTGATCTCGAGCGGCGGGTCGGTGACAGAGGGGGACTGGAGGCCGTCGCGCAGCGTCTCGTCGTTGAGATCCACGCGCGCGCGGGACCAATCGAAGCCCGCGTCCTTGTTCCAGTCGTAGATCAGCTCGCGCTCCTCCATGCGAGAACACTCGCGCTCGGCGTATGCCAGGTCAAGCGCGTGTGGTTTTTTCCCCGGGCTCAGCGCCCGGGCTCGGCGGTGCGTGCGCCCTCTAGAGGGCGCACACCGGAGCCGAGCGCGCCCTCTGAGGGCGCGTAATCGACACGCGACCGCTGGAACACTAGCTTGTCGGTCATGCACGATGCTGACTCGCTGCTGACGAACGCGCGCGTTCGCGCCGCGTGCTCCCATATCGAGCTCAATGATGAGCGAACGGTGGCTCGCCAGTCCGCACTGTCGGCGATTCCTGCGCCGACCGGCGCCGAGGGGAAGCGGGCGGCGCGAGTGGCGGAAATGTTTCGTGACGTCAGGCTGGAGGAGGTGGCAATTGACGAAGTCGGCAACGTCCAGGGGTGGTATGTAGGGGCACGGCATGCCGTGCTGCACGATGGGTGCGTTGTCTTGTCGGCGCATCTCGACACCGTCTTCGGCCCCGAGCACGACGTCACAGTGCGACGTCGGGGCCGGCGGCTCGAGGGACCGGGCATCGCCGACAATGCGCGCGGGCTCGCGGCGCTGATCGCGGTGGCGGATGCGTGGCGCCGGGCCGAGATCCGCAGCGCGCGGCCGGTGCTGTTCGCGGCCACGGTGGGTGAGGAGGGACATGGAGATTTGCGGGGCGTTAAGCACCTGTTCGGGGATCATGGTGTAGGGGCACGGCATGCCGTGCCC
>JBOHSP010000263.1:0-6219 GCA_050733275.1 Gemmatimonadales bacterium | reverse complement strand
GCCCGCACCCGTGCCGGTCGCAGGTCGCGACGCGACCCGACCCGACCAGCCGCCCCCGCCCGCGCCCGCGGATGCCGCGAACGCGCGCGAGCCGGTGATCCCGCCGCCCGCCGCCCTGATGTTCGGGCTCATGCCGCTGCGCAGCACCGGCGTGGACGCCTTCCGGGCCGCGTATCCCCGCTATGATGGCCGCGGCGTCCTCATCGCCATCCTCGACAGCGGCGTCGATCCGGGCGTGGCGGGACTCGTCGCGACGTCCACGGGCGCGCCCAAGATCCTGGATGTGCGCGACTTCTCCGGGGAAGGACGCGTCACGCTGTCGCTCGCGCGCGCTGACGACGGTGGCCGCATCACCGTGGGCGCGCGCGTGCTGACGGGCGCGGGGCGCATCAGCCGCCTCGCGACCGCCGCACCGTGGTACGCGGGCGTGTTCCGGGAGCTGCCCCTGGGGCTGCCGCCCGCGGGCGACGTGAACGGCAACGGCCGCAACACCGACGAATTCCCCGTGGTCGTGATCAAGGCGCTGGCGGGCTGGGCGGCGTTCCTCGATTCGGATCTCGACGGCACGTTCGAGGACGAGACGCCGCTGCACGATTACCGGCAGGGGCGGGAAACCATCGCCCTCGGCCGGCAACCGCTCACCCTGGCGGCCAACTTCAGCGAGTCGGCCGAGGGCGCGCCCGTGCTGGATTTGTTCTTCGACACCTCCGGTCACGGGACCCACGTCGCCGGGATCGCGGCGGGGCACGCGATGTTCAATCTCCGGGGCTTCGACGGCGTCGCCCCGGGCGCGCAACTCCTCGCGCTCAAGATCGCGAACAACGCCCGCGGCGGGGTCAGCGTGCACGGCAGCATGCTGCGCGCCATGGACTACGCGGCCCGCTTCGCCGCCCAGCGCAATCTCCCGCTTGTGCTCAACCTGAGCTTCGGCGTGGGGAACGAACACGAGGGCCGCGCCGTGATCGACTCGATCGTGGACGCGTTCCTGCGCGCCCACCCCGACGTCGTCTTTGCGATCAGCGCCGGCAACGATGGCCCCGGTCTCTCGACGGTAGGATTCCCCGGTTCCGCCGACCTGGCCCTGTCCGTCGGCGCGACCTATCCGGGCGCGTTCGCCCAACCGCCCCAGCCGGGCCAGGCGCCGCCGCCGGACGTCGTGGGGTGGTTCAGCGCGCGGGGTGGCGAGCTGGCCAAACCCGACGTCGTGACGCCCGGCGTTGCGTTCTCGGTCGTACCGCCGTGGGACACGGGCAACGAGATCAAAGGGGGCACGAGCATGGCGGCGCCGCACGCCGCCGGCCTCCTCGCCTGCCTGATCTCGGCGATGGCGCAGGAAGGCCGCACGATCGGCGCCGCCGAGCTGCTGCAGGCGCTGCGCGTCTCGGCGCGGCCGCTGGCCATCGGGGGCCGGCTCGATCAGGGCGTCGGCGTGCCGAACCTGCTCCGGGCCTACGAGTGGCTCGGAGCCGCGCATCAGGGCTCCATGTACGACGTGCGGGCGCGCTCCGGCGCGTCGGGCGCGTACCGCCGCAACGGATTCACCGGCGCGGCCGCCGATACCGTCGAGACGTTCGCCGTGCGCCACGTCGCCGGGTTGCGGGCGGCCCACTTCCTGCTGCGCGCGGATGTGCCGTGGCTGGTCGTGCCGGCCGCCGTGGAGGCCGCGCCGCGGACCACGGAAATCCCCGTCGTCTACCGTCGCAGCGCGCTCGCAGCGCCCGGCCTCTACGTGGGCACGATCCGCGCGTTGAACCCCAACGACACGCTCGCGGGGCCGCTGTTCCGGCTCGTCAACACCATCATCATCCCGCACGACCTCGCGGCGCGGCCGCTCGTGGATGAACGGCGCACCATCCCGGCCGCAGGAGTCCAGCGCTATTTCGTCCGCGTCCCCAAGCCGGGGGCCACGCTGCACGCCTCGGTCGCGCTGGCCGATGCGGGATCCCCAGCGCCGGCGGCGGCCACGGTGCGTCTCTACGAGCCGAACGGCGCGCCGGCGCGCTCGGCGCCCGAGGACGTCGAGCTGGGCGGAGAGAGCGGTCCGCGCGAGGTGGAGATCACGGTGCGGGGCGACGAGACCGTGTCGGGCGTCTATGAGCTGGACGTGACCGCGCCGCCGCTCGCGAGTGTCCCCGTCACCGTGCGCGTCGAGCTGGGCCCGGTCGCCCTGGTGCCCGCGGGCGGGCGGAGTCTCGAAGCCGCCAGCGTCCTCACGGCCGGCGGGACGGTGAACGCGCAGGTCACGCACCGCCTCCTGGGCGCGGAGCGGCGCTACGTGATCGCCGGACGCGGCGAGCCGGCGGAAACCCTGTTCGTCCGGCCACCCGCCTGGACCACATACGTCGAGGTGGACCTCCAGCTTCCGCCGGCGCTGTGGGACGAGCTGACGGACTTCAGCCTGACCGTGTACGACTCCACCGGCCAGCAAATCCCCGAGGGCAATGAGGCCGTGAACTACGCGTTCGGCCGGCTGCGCTTCGCTCTCCCAGACGCATTCCGCGGCCGCCGCCTCACGATCGAGCTGTATCCCGCGTTTGCCCGGCGCACCGGCCATCCCTGGCGTGGCGAGGCCGCCGTTCGCTTTCTCGGTCCTGACGAGCCGATCGGCGAGGGCGGCGAAGTCGCGGTGGTGTCGGGTGGGCGCGTCGTGGTGCGGCTCCCCGAGCCCGCGCCGTCGTTCGAGCTGCCGGCCGGCTTCGCGACGCTGATCGAAACGCAGGTGCGCAGCTCGGCCGGGGCGATCGCGACGCGGCGCGTACAGATCGGACCGGGAGGAGCCGCGCCGCGGTGACCGCGCGCGTGCGTGTCGCGGCGGGGCAGGGGTTCTGGGGCGACTGGCTGGAGGCTCCTTACCGCCAGGTCACCGGGGGGCCGATCGATTTTCTGATGATGGATTACCTCGCCGAAGTGACGATGTCGATCCTTCAGAAGCAGAAAAGCCGCGACCCGGAGCGCGGCTACGCCACGGATTTCGTGGAGCAGATGGAACGCATCCTCCCCCTGCTGGTCGCGCGCGGCATCACGGTCACGGCCAACGCCGGGGGGGTGAATCCCCGCGCCTGCGCTGCCGCGGTGGCCGAGCGGGCGCGGCGGCTCGACCTGAACGGCAAGGTCAAGCTCGGCATCGTGACCGGCGACGACCTGCTTCCGCGCCTCGACGCCCTGGTGGCGCGCGGGCACGAGCTGCGCAATCTCGATACCGGTCAACCGCTGCGCGACGTGCGGGACCGCGTGCTCTCGGCCAACGCGTACCTGGGCGCGGGGCCGTTGGTCGAGGCGCTGCGCCGCGGCGCGAACATCGTGATCACCGGCCGCGTCACCGACACGGGCCTCACCCTCGCCCCGCTGATCCACGCGCTCGGCTGGGCGCCCGACGCCTGGGATCTGCTGGCGGCCGGCACCGTCGCGGGCCATATCATCGAGTGCGGGGCGCAGGCCAGCGGGGGCAACTCGCTGGGCGACTGGCCGCGGATTCCCGATCTCGCCCGGGTGGGCTATCCGATCGTGGACGCCCGCGCCGACGGCACGTTCGATCTCGTCAAGCACCCGGGCACCGGCGGCCGCATCAGCGTCGCCGGCGTGACGGAGCAACTCGTCTACGAGATGGGCGATCCGCGCGCGTACATCACGCCGGATTGCGTCGCCGACTTTACGACCATCCACCTCAGCCAGGCGGGCAAGGACCGCGTGCGCGTCTCGGGCGTCCGCGGCCGGCCCGCGACCGACAAGCTCAAGGTGTCGATCGCGTACTCGTACGGCCACAAGGCCATTGGGACGCTCGTCTACGCGTGGCCGGACGCGCTTCGCAAAGCCCGCGAGGCCGACCGCATCCTGCGGCGGCGGCTGGCCGATCTGGGACTCCGGTTCGACGCGATCCATACGGAGTTCCTCGGCGCCGGCGCCACGCACGGGCCGCTGGCGGCGCCGCTGGATCCCGAGCGCACGCCGGAAGTCCAGCTGCGCATCGGCGTGCGGGCGCGCGACGCGGCGCCCGTCGAGCGGTTCACGCGCGAGCTCGCGCCGCTCATCCTCAACGGTCCGCCGAGCGTCACGGGATTCGCCGGGGGCCGGCCCAAACCGGAGGAAATCGTGGCGTACTGGCCGGCACTGATCGACAAGCGCGTGGTCGAGCCCACCGTGGAGGTCACGGACATATGAAGGTGCGGCTGCTCGACCTCGCCCACGCCCGGTCCGGCGACAAGGGCGACACAGCGAACATCGGACTGATCGCCCGCCGCCCCGTCGACTATCCGCTGCTGGTGCGGCAGGTGACGGCGGCGCGCGTGGCCCGCCATTTCCGCGGCATGATCACGGGCAAGGTGGAGCGCTTCGAGCTGCCCAACCTCCACGCCCTGAACTTTCTGCTCCACGGCGCGCTCGACGGCGGCGGCACGATCTCGCTCAAGACCGATGCGCAGGGCAAAGTGCTGTCGACGGCGTTGCTGCGCATGGAAATCACGCTGCCGGGCGGGGGCCGGGGGGCGCGGGGGGCGCGGGGGGCTCGGGAGGCGCGGCGGGGCCGCGCGACGCGGAAGCCACGGAGAAGAGGAAGGGGAGGCAGGCGATGAGCGACCGCGTGCTGGTCCAGGCGGCCGGTGGCGTGCTGACGCTGACGCTGAATCGGCCGGACAAGCGCAACGCCGTCGATACGGCGATGATCGACGGCCTGCTCGCCGCGCTGGAGCGCGCCGAGCTCGATGCCGACGCGCGGGTGATCGCGGTGCGAGGGGCGGGAAAGGATTTCTGCGCGGGAATGGATCTTCATGAGCTGCTCGCCTCGGCCGATCACTCGCTGGAGCAGAACCGCGAGGCCGCGCTGCACTTCGCCGCGATCTTCGCGCGGATGCGGCGCCTGCCCAAGCCGGTGGTCGCCGTCGTGCACGGGCGCGCCCTGGCGGGTGGCTGTGGCCTCGCCACCGCCGCCGACCTCGTGCTCGCCGCCGCGTCGGCCCAGTTCGGCTATCCCGAGGTGCAGCGCGGTTTCGTACCGGCCATCGTGATGACGATGCTGCGCCGGGCCGTGGGCGAGAAGCTCGCGTTCGATCTCGCCGCGACGGGCCGGCTGCTCACCGCGCCGCAGGCGGCGGCCGCCGGCCTGGTGTCGCGCGTCTACGACGACGCGGACTTCGACGCCCGGGTCGCGGACACGCTGCGCCAGCTCGCCGAGGCGAGCCCGACCGCCCTCGCGTTCACCAAGCAGCAGTTCTACCAGCTCGAGGGGCTGAGTTTCGCCGACGGGCTGCGGCTCGGCGTGGACGTCAACGCCGTGAGCCGCAGCACGCCCGATTTTCGCGCCGCGCTGAGCGCGTTCCTCACGAAGTGAGCGCAGGCGTCGGGGACATCCGCCGGGTCAGGTCGCACAGCGCCACGATCAGCGCGCGGATGCGCGCACGCGTCGGGTCGTGCACCAGGCGGAGCTGGGCATCGAACTTCTGAGCGGCGTGCGTGATCAACACCTCGGGTTGATTGAGGGCGGGCATCTCGAGGAAGACGAAACACTGGCGCAGGTGGTACTGCGCCCGCCCGGTGCCGATCGCTCCGGGGGACACCCCCATCACCGCCGCCGGTTTCCCCTGCCACGCGCTGTCGCCCTGAGGGCGCGAGGCCCAGTCGATCGCGTTCTTGAGCACGCCCGACACCGAATAGTTGTATTCGGGCGTCACGAACAGGATGGCATCGGCGGCCCACGCGGCATCCTTGAGCTCGAGCACTCGCCTCGGCGGCGCGCTCCACAGGTCGTCGTTGTAGAGCGGGATGCCGTCCAGTTCGAAGATCTCGACGACGGCGTCGGGCGCCGCGAGCTCCTGGGCCGCCCGCAGGGCCGCGCGGTTGAGCGACTCCCGCCGCAGGCTGCCGGCGAGACCGAGAATTCGGATCGGGGGCGAAGACACATCCGTCATGGGCACAACTCGGCGACGTGAGGGAGTATGTTGTGAGGAAGTATGTTGTGAGCAGTAACCCCGGTACCTGAACGCTGGTTCCCACGAGGAAACATGTACGACCCTGAGCTGGTACGGCCGATGCGGGAGGAGTTAACCCATCTGGGGTTCGAGGAGCTGTGCACGCCTGCCGATGTCGACGCGGCTCTCGCGCGCGCGCAGGCCCCGACCCTGGTGTTCGTGAATTCGGTATGCGGCTGCGCCGCGCGCCATGCGCGTCCCGGCGCGGCGCTCGCCCTGCAGCATGCCCGCCGGCCCGCGCGGCTGGTCACGGTGTTCG
>JBOHSP010000262.1:0-6156 GCA_050733275.1 Gemmatimonadales bacterium | reverse complement strand
GGGCGGCGCCGGCCGCGGCTCCCGGCCGAGCGCGGCGAGCACGCTGTCCAGGCGCGCCCGCAGCGCGCGAATCTCGGCAGCCAGGGAATCCATCTGGCGCCGCGTCGGTTGCTGCGCGTTCGCCGGTGCCGCCAGGCACGCGACGAGCAACGCCGTGATGGCGGTGCGTGTCATGACATCTCCCGTTGTCGCAGTGGCAATCACAAGGCGCCGCGCCGCGGGGAGGGAAGATCACACCACGCCGCGCCGGCCCGGTTTCAGGAGATGCGGGAGGGCGGAGCGCGGGAGGGGGGAGTGCGCGACGCCGCGGCGATCGCTACCCCGGCGCGGCGGACGGATACGACGCGCGCCGGGCCGGCGTGGGGTTCCTCGAAGCGCATGGGCGTCGGGGCGACGACGCGCGCGCCGGCATACTGACACAACGCGCAGCGCGGCCCATCGTGCAGGATCGGACACCTGCTGTCGTGCGCGGCTTCGAGCGCCGCGGGCACCTCGATGACGTCCCTCGCGTGCGCGAGCGTCACCGCGCCGCCCCCCAGGGCTTGCAGCACCAGGAGGAGGAACGCCAGGCCCCGCGTGGCCCGCAGCAGATTCTGAATCATGCCTTCACAGCCGCCCTCGGGATGGCCCGCGCGTACGCGCGCAGGCGCCTGAGCATCCGCCGGTCGTGCCGCAGCGCGTCGTCGCGCTTCGGCGTCTCGATAATCTTAATAATGGAAGTGAGGCGCGGGTCCCGCATGATGCGCCGGAACGGGGCGGGACCGATCGTGCCTTCGCCGATCCATTCGTGGCGGTCCACGCACGAGCCGCGCGGAACCCGGGAATCGTTGAGGTGCAAGCACTTAAGGTGCCGTAGCCCGACGACCCGGTCGAACTCGTCCCACACGCCGTCTATGTGCGACAGGTCATACCCCACAGCGTGCAGATGCGCCGTATCGAGACAGAATCCGACCCGGCGGCGCGCGGGCGCGGGCAGGGCGTCGCGCAGATCGCGCAGCTCCTCGAACCGGGATCCGAGCGCGGTGCCGCAGCCGGCCGTCCCTTCGATCAGCACGCCCACGCCGGGCACGGCCGCCAGGCACTGGGCGTAAGCGCGGGCGTTGCGGTCGAGGCCGGCGGCGCGCTCATCGATGAAGTTGCCGGGATGGGACACGATCCAGCCGATGCCGTAGGCGCGGCAGCGGCGCAGCTCCGCCTCGAAGCTCTGCACGCTGCGCTCGCGCAGCGCCGCGTCGGGAGAGGCGAGATTGATCAGGTAGGAGTCGTGCGCGAGGACGGCGCGCAGCCCATGTCGCGTCACCGCGCGGCGAAAGGCGCTGGCCGCGCCGGCCGTCAGGGTGGGCTCGCGCCACTGGTTCGGCGTCTTGGTGAACAGTTGGATCGCGGTGGCGCCGATCGCGACGCCGCGCGCGGGACTCTCGGGCACGCCGCCTCTGCTGGAGACGTGGGCCCCGAGCAGCTCAGGAGTCCTCGGTGAACGCATGGCGGGAGATCAGGGGTACGAAGCGCACGCCGCCGGCCTGGCGCTGCGCCAGCGCTTCGTCGCCCGCCGGGCGCTCGAGGATCATCAACTCCTGTGCCGTGAGGTCCCCCACCGGAATCACCAGCCGTCCGCCGGGCGCGAGCTGGTGTCCGAGCGGCTCCGGGACGCGCGGCGCCGCGGCGGTCACGACGATCGCGTCGAACGGGGCCGCCTCGGGCCAGCCGGCCGCGCCGTCGCCGAGGCGCGTCTGGATGGTGGTGAGCTGCAGCCGCTGGAACCGCTGCTCCGCCTCGACCAGCAAGTCGGGCAGCCGCTCGATCGTGAACACCGCGGCCGCGAGCCGCGCCAGGATGGCCGTCTGGTATCCCGAGCCCGTGCCGATCTCGAGCACGCGATCGCCGCGCCGCAGGCGCAGACTCTCGGTCATGAGGGCGACGACGTAGGGCTGCGAGATGGTCTGACCGCTGCCGATCGGCAGCGGCGCGTCGCTGTACGCGTCCTCCGCGAGGTGCGGGGGGAGAAACCACTCGCGCGGCGCCCACGCCATCACGGCGAGCACGCGGCGGTCCCGGATGCCGCGGCTCGCCAGGTGGCGCATCACCATGCGGCGCCGCCGCGCGCGCGTTTCGGGCGCCGGACGAACCCGATGTGCTTGCCCGGCCATGGGGTGAACTATAGCTTGGCGCGGCCCCAGCCGCGCGAGCCGTGACCGTGCCGGAACTGTTTCGCCACCGCATCCTCCTCCTCGGGAATCCTGCCGCCCGGCCGGCCGAGCTCGACGGGCTGCTCCAGCGCGGCGGGTTCCAGGTCTTGGACGCCGCGCCTCCCGCAGGGCGGGAAGGCCCGCCGCCCGATTTGGTGTTGTACACGACGGCGGAACTCGGGCCGAGTCTCGCCCAGGAGATCCGCGGCCTGAGTACGAGCGCCGGCTACGGCGGCGCGCCGGTCGTGGTGCTGCTGGCCGCCGGGGGCACCGAGGCGGCCACGGAGGCGCTGCTCGCCGGAGCGCGGGACGCATTGCTGGCGCCGGTGCACCTGCCGGAGCTCCGCGCCCGTCTCGACGCGCATCTGCGGCTGCGCTCCGAGCTCCGGGACGCCCAGGACGCGCTGCGCACCCGCGACCTGCTGTTCGACATTTTTCAGGAGGTCTCCGCCGCCCTGCGCGCCGACGAGATCTTCCAGACTCTGGTGCGGCGCGTGGGTCAGGCGTTCCGGCTGTCGCACTGCTCGTTCGTGCTCACGGTGCCGGGCGAAGACATGGGGCGGGTCGTCGCGGTGTACGAGAACCCCGCGATTCGCGATCTGCGCGTGGACCTCGAGCGCTACCCCGAGATCCAGGAGGCGATCCGCACCGAGCGGCCCGTCGTGATCCCCAACGTGCAGGAGCACCCGCTGTTCGCGGCGATGCGGCAGCGCTGGGCGCAGCAGCGCATTGCGGTGAACGTGCAGGCGGCGGTGGCGCTCCCGGTGTTCGTGCAGGGCCGCGCGGCCGGCGTGTTCTTCCTGCGCACCGAGAAGGGCGATCCGCAGCTGCGCGCCGAGGACGTGGCGTTCGCGAACACGATCGCGCAGGCGGCCGCGCGCGTGCTCGAAAACGAGGACCGCCGCTCGGCGATCTACCGCCGCCAGATCAGCGCCGGCGCCACCGACGAGCTCACCGGCTGCGCGTCGCTCGACGGGCTGGACCGGCGGCTGCGCGACGAGTTCGAGCGGGCCCGTCGCTACGCGCTGCATTTCTCCCTCGTGTTGCTCGACATCGATGCGCTGCGCGGAATCAACGAGCGGGTGGGCCAGGCGGGCGGGGACCGGGTCCTCGCGGAGATCGGCGCGATCCTGCACCGCGAAATCCGGGCGCCCGATTTTGTCGCGCGCTACGGCGGCGATGAATTCGCCTGCGTGCTGCCGGAGACCGACGGCGACGGCGCCCGGCACTTCGTGGAGCGGCTGCGGCAGGTGTTCGGGCGGCATACCTTCGCCGACCTCGGCCCCGGCCAGGCACCGGCGATCTCGGCGGGCATCGTGGCCTATCCGCACAGCGGCGCGCTGCGGTCCGAGGACTTGTTCACGATCGTCGAAGGGGCGCTGGACCGCGCCAAACGCGGCGCGGCTGATCGGATCGCGGTGGCGGGAAACACATAGCAGGCGTGTGAACCGTGGTCACCGCGCCTCGGCCACCATCGTCATCCCGTGGCGGGGCCGCAGGGTGATGAGGGGCGCGGGCTCGACGACCAATCCCGGTGCCGGCCGCAAGCGGTACCGCTGGAGCACGGTGGCGAGTACCAGGACGATTTCGGTCATCGCAAAGCCCTCGCCGATGCATCGCCGCGGCCCCGCCGCGAATGGCAAGTAGGCGAACTCGTGCCGGTTCGGCCCACCCGCCGCGAAACGCGCTGGCCGGAACTCGTCGGGCCGCTCCCAGAACTCCGGTAGCCGATGCGTCACGTAGGGGCACAATGTCACCGTCGCCCCAGCGGGCAGATCGTATCCGCCCACCGTAGCCGGGCCGACGGCCCGTCGATCGAACGCGTAGACCGGCGGATACAACCGCATGGCTTCCTCCGCGGCCGCGCGCGTCTCGCGCAATCGGGGGAGGGTGTCGACCGACGGCAGCGCACCCCCAAGCACCCGCCCGAGTTCATCGGACACCGCGTCTTCCGCGTCGCGGTGGGTGCCCAGGAGGTACAAGGTCCACGTCAGGGCCGTGGCGCTGGTTTCGTGGCCGGCGAGCATGATCGTCATCACCTCGTCCCGCACCTCCACGTCCGTCAGTCGTCGATCGGTCTCCGCGTCGCGGGCGGCCAGGAGGAGTCCCAGCAGGTCCTGCGTCTGGGGCGCCGGCCGCTGGCGCCGTGCCGCCACGACCTGGCCGACGACCTGGCGCAGGCGGCCGGCGGCGGCGTGGAGCCGGCGGGCCGAGGGGGTAAGGCGCAACCGGACCCCGAACAACGCCAGCGGATTCATCACGACGGCCATCAGCTCCCGACTGAAGGCGGAAAAGCCGGCATCGATCGTACTGGTGTGCGTGTCCATCGAGAGCCCGAACAACGCCTCGCCCACCACACCCAACGTCAGGGCCATCATGTCCTGGTCGATGGCACGGATGTGTCCTCCCCCCAGGCCCCCGGCCGGGGCGTCCCGGTCCCACGCCGCCAGCATGGACTGGGTGCGTCGCACGATCAGGTCCGCGGCTGAATGGACGGCCGAGCGATGGAACGCCGGCTGAATCAGCCGCCGGTGCGTCACCCATCGGGCGCCGTCCAGCGTGACCAGTCCATCGCCGAGGGCCACCCGCAGCACGTCATAGATCGGGTGACGCTTGGTGTAGTTTCGGTAGTTGTCGAGGAGAATGCCGCGGTAGTGGTCGGGGTGGGCGAACAGGTATCCGTATCGGCCCAGTGCGTAGTGGAAGCGCACCGCCGGCCCGTGCCGGCCGACGAGCTGCTCCATGTAGCGCAGCGGGTTGGGACGCCAGGCGGCGAAGGTTCCCGCGATTGGGTGGCCTTTCGGCCCGGGGGGATGGATCGGCCGCCGCACCTCGTTCACGCACTCGACGGACTGAAGACGAGACACTGGGTGTTGGAAAGTTGGTGTTCGTCGCGCCGATACAGCCGGTAGTCGCTCCGATCGAACAAGCGGACCCAGCCGTCAAGGGACCGCACCACCTGCTGTGAAAGCTGATGCACGTACCGCAGTTCGGGCAGCGCGGTGTGGTTCCGGGCGCGCGCCTCCTCGGTCTGTCGCAGGATCATTTCGGTCAGCAGAATCCGAGCCAGCGGGAAAGCCCGATGGATGGACCCGAGAATACGCCCGACGCTTTCGTCGTCAAACTCATGCAGGACAAACATCATCGACACGATGTCCGGGGGGGGCTGCAGCTTGGCCGCCGTGCGCTCGAGGGCCATCGCATCGCCAACGAGCAGGCGGACCCGCCCGGACTCATAGCCACGCCTCCGCCCCTCGGCGATGGCACGGTCCGACACGTCCACGCCGATGACCTCCGCCAGGTCGGTGTGCCTCGCGAGATATGCCGGGAAAGCCCCGGTCCCGCATCCCAAATCGAGAACCGAGGCGCACGTGGTCCGCCGCAGCGTGCGCGTGGTGAATCCGTAAGAGAAACGCGACGTGAGGTCTTCGGAGGCCATCGCGTCGTAGTGGTCGTCCCGGGAAACTTCCACGCCGTAGCGGCCATCCCCGCGGATCAGCCGGTGCAGCTGACGGATCGGCTGGTTATAGGCCATCGTGGCGTAGACGGTGGATCGGAGCCGGGGAAACTCGCGCAGCTTGCGCACCCGAAACTGGCCGCGCCCGAACTGCTCGAGAACCTCTACCTCGGTCAGGTACTCCAGAGCCGCTCGCAGCTGCCCGGCGTCGAATCCGGGCACGGCGGCCGGCGCGACCCCCTGTCGCGTGCCCAGCTCCGCCAGGAGACCACATTTTTCCAGCGCGATCAACAGGTCGAGCACGACGTGGTGACGGACCGAGGATGCGAGCGTCTGACTATGTCGCCACAGGGCGACCGTATTATCGTAGCCGGCGATGCGGAACATCGTCCAGATATCTCGTACGCGGCTCACCATGGTCCCCATCCTCATCTGCAAAATCCGGCGTGCAGGTCAGAAGTAGTAGAGCGCGCACCCAACTTCGATGCCGGCGCCGGCGGAGATGATCAGGCC
>JBOHSP010000261.1:0-10925 GCA_050733275.1 Gemmatimonadales bacterium | reverse complement strand
GCCCCCTGGGCCATCACCGCTGTCTCGCCGACCTCCGTCCGGACGAGGTCGCCGCGGCGGTCACGCGCCTCGTGGCATGATCCACGGCATGCCGGCCACGACGCCGGCGGAAGAGCGCCTCGTGGCGCTGATCGCCGCCGCGCCGCGCGGCCCGCGGCGCGACGGCCTGTTCGCGCTCTGGCTCGTCGTGCGCGCGGCCGAGGCGCTGCTGCCGCCGAGCCCCGTCAGCGTGCGCAACCACCGCCGCCGGCTCCAGGCCGTGCAGCTCCGGCTCGGCAGTCTGGCGCTGCCCGCGCCGCTCAAGCGCGCGCTGCTCGCCGCGCGCCAGCATCTCGAGCCCGCCACGCCCCGGGCCGCGGCGTTGGTCCTCAATCAGCTCGCGGCGCCGGTCCGCGAGGTGCTCGGACCCGAGGCGGCGGAGGCGGTCGCCGTTGCCGCGCGCGCGGCGAAACCGCATCTATAGAGGTATGAAGCGACCCCCGGCGAACCCCGATTCCCTGGTGCAGCGCGTCGACGCCCGGCAACCGGGCGAACTGGCCGGCGACACGGTGCCGACCGGGTTCGCGTCCGTGGACAAGCTCCTGGGAGGCGGGCTGCGGCGCCGCGACCTCGTGCTCCTGGGCGGCGACATCGGCTCGGGCAAGTCCGCCTTCGCGCTCGGCATCGGCCTGCGCGCCGCGCAGCAGGGGCTGGGCGTCGCCTTTCTCTCCGGCGAGATGGACGACGAGCGCCTCATGGAGCGCGCGCTCGCCCTCGAGGGCCGCGTGACGGTGGACGAGCTGCGCGCCGCGAAGCTCAACGATCAGGCGCGCGCCGCGGTGGGCGGCGCCGCCGTGCGGCTGCGCGGCCTGCCGTTCGTCGCGCTGCCGCTCGGCCAGGCGGATTTCGAGGATGCGTTCGCGCCGCTCGACGATCTGCGGCTGCGCCAGCTCGACCTCGTGGTGGTGGACTATCTGCAACTGGTGCCGCCGCCCGACAGGGCGAGGCGCGCCACGCAGGACGAGGAGACGGCGCTGGTATTGCGGCGGCTCAAGGCGCTGGCGCTGGAGCGGCGGATCGTCCTGCTCGTCGTCGCGCAGCTGCCGCGGTTCCAGCCGCTGCGCGGAGATCCGCGCCCGGCGCTGGACGACTTCGCAGTGCTGGGCGCGGCCAAGCAGCACGCCGACGTCGTGCTCGGGATTTTCCGCGAAGAGATGTACAATCCCGGCGGCGGCGTCGAAGGCGCCACCGAGCTGCTCGTGCTCAAGAACCGCAACGGGCCGACGGGATTCGTGGACCTCTATTTCTACCGGCGCTGGATGCGGTTCGAGGACATGCTCGATCCCGACCGCTGACGGCGCCCGTTGGCCGTTGTGGGGTGGGGTGGTAAGTTGAGGCAACCCCAGGACGACAGGCATGGCCGGTCACAGCAAGTGGAAGCAGATCAAGCGAAAAAAGGCGGTCACCGATCAGCGCCGCGGTGCCGCGTTCACCAAGCTCATCCGCGAGATCACGATCGCGGCGAAGCAGGGTGGCGGCGACCCCGGGGGGAACCCGCGGCTCCGCAGCGCGATCGACGCCGCCAAGGCCGAGAACATGCCGTGGGACAACATCGAGCGCGCCATCAAGAAGGGCACCGGCGAGCTCGAGGGCGTGATCTACGAGGAGGTCCTGTATGAAGGATACGGGCCCGGCGGGGCGGCGCTGCTCATCCAGGTGACCACGGACAACGCGAACCGGACGGTGGCCGAGATCCGCAACGTGTTCGCGCGCCACGGCGGCAACCTCGGCGCCGCCAACGCGGTGGCCTGGATGTTCGATCGCACGGGGCAGATCGTGGTGGACGGCCGGGCCGACGAAGACGTGGCGCTGGAAGCCGCGCTCGAGGCGGGCGCGGACGACATGCTGCGCGACGGCGATCTCTACGTGATCACGACGCCGCCGGCCCAGCTCCACGCGGTGCAGGAGGCGCTGCGCGCGCGGTCGCTCCCGGTGCAGAGCGCCGAACTCGCGATGATCCCGAAGAGCACGGTCAAGGTGGAGGGCGGAGACGCCAAACGGCTGCTGCAGCTCGTCGAAGCGCTCGAGGACGTGGACGACGTCGCCAAGGTGCACTCGAACTTCGACATCGACGCCGAGGCAATGGCGGCGGTGACGGGATGACGTGAAGGTCCTGGGCGTCGACCCGGGCAGCTACGTCTGGGGATACGGCGTAGTCGAAACGGGAAACGGGTCCCCCAGATTTGGCCATCTCGTTGAATGTGGTGTCTTCACGCTGCCGAAGCAGAGCGCACTGCCCCAGCGCCTCGCCGAGATCCACCGCACCATTGCCGATCTGATCCTGCGCCACCGGCCCACGGCCCTCGCCCTCGAAACCCCCTTCTATCATAAGAACGTCCGCACGACGCTGGTGCTGGGCCAGACGCGCGGCGTCGTGCTGCTGGCCGCCCAGCAAGCGGGGATCGAGATCGCCGAGTACCCTCCGGCAACCGTCAAGAAGACCGTCGTCGGCCGGGGTGGTGCCCAGAAACAGCAGGTCGGCGCGATGGTCGCCCGAATCCTCCAGCTGCGGCATGCGCCCCAACCGCACGATGCGGCCGACGGCGTCGCGGTCGCGTTGACGCATATTATTCGCTCGTGATCGCGCATGTCCGAGGACGCCTGACGGCCAAGGCCGCCGACCGCGTGGTGATCGAGACGGCCGGCGGCGTGGGCTACGAGATCGTGGTCCCCCTCGGCGTCATGGGGCAGCTGCCCGACGCGGGTGCCGACGTCACCCTCGCGACGGAGCTGGTGGTGCGCGAGGACGGCTGGGCGCTGTACGGATTCCTCGAGGAGCGGGAGCGTCGCTTCTTCCAGCGCCTCACCAGCGTGAGCGGGGTCGGGCCGAGAATCGCGGTCGCGCTGCTCTCGTCGCTGGGCGTGGAGCGGGGCGCGCGCGCCGTCGCCGAGAAGAACGTCGCGCTGCTGGCGTCGGTGAGCGGGATCGGCAAGAAGACCGCGGAGCGCATCGCGCTCGAGCTGGGCGAGCGGATGGAGGAGTTCACGGACGCGCCGGCGGCGCAGGCCGCCGAGCCGCTGGGCGGCGGCGCGGCGGCAGCGCTGAAGGCGCTGGAGCGGCTCGGCTACAGCGCCGCGGAAGCCGAGCGCGCGCTGCGTCAGGCGCTCGGCGGCAACGGCGGCCTCCAGGGGGACACCGAGCGCCTGGTGCGCCGCGCGCTCCAGATCCTCACCCCGTCATGACCGCGATCCCCGCGCAGCGGACCGCCGAGTGGCTGTGCACGCGCTGCGGCTCCACCAACCGCCGGCTCGTTCCGGTGGACGCCACGCAGGCGGAAGACGAGTGCCTGCGGTGTCACACGCGGCACATCATCGAGACCGACTCGCGCCCCGTGCGCTGGCGGGCGAGACCGAAACAGAAATGATCACCCCCTCCCGTTGTTCCCAGGCTGAAGCCTGGGCTCGGCACGGCGCTGTCCTTAAGGACACTGACTCGCCGAGCCCACCCTTCAGGGTGGGGCCCTAATGACGCGCGCCGAAATCACCACCCCCGACGCCCTGGAGAGCGAGCGGCTCACCGACGCGGCGCTGCGGCCCTCGCGCCTCGACGAGTTCGTCGGCCAGGCGAAGGTGAAGGAGTCGCTGCAGATCGCCATCGATGCCGCCAAGCAGCGCCACGAGCCGCTCGATCACGCGCTGTTCTTCGGCCCCCCCGGCCTCGGCAAGACCACGCTGGCGCTGCTGATGGCGAAAGAGCTGGGCGTGGACATCCGCACCACCTCCGGCCCCGTCCTCGAGCGCCCCGGCGACCTCGTCGGGATGCTGACCTCGCTCAAGGCGGGCGACATCCTGTTCATCGACGAAGTCCACCGCCTGCGGCCCACGCTCGAGGAGTTCCTCTACCCCGCGATGGAGGAATTCCGGATCGACGTGCGCATCGCCGACGGGCCGCACGCGCAGACCATCCCGATGCAGCTCGAGCGCTTCACCCTGATCGGCGCGACGACGCGCTTCGGCCTGCTGACCCCGCCGCTGCGCGCGCGCTTCGGCCTGGTGGAGCGGCTGCACTACTACCCGTCCGACGATCTCGCCCAGATCATCACTCGCTCGGCCGGGATCCTGGGCGTCGCGGCCGACCCGGCCGGCGTCGCCGAGATCGCGCGCCGCAGCCGCGGCACGCCGCGCGTCGCGAACCGGCTGCTCAAGCGGGTCCGCGACTACGCACAGGTGCGCGCCGGCGGCACCATCACAAACGCCGTCGCGGCCGAGGCGCTGCGGCGGCTCGACGTGGACGAGTTCGGGCTCGACGACATGGACGCCCGCATCCTCAAGGCGATCATCGAAATGTTCGACGGCGGTCCGGTCGGCGTGCAAACCGTCGCCGCCGCGGTCGGTGAGGACCCCGGCACCCTCGAAGAGGTGTACGAGCCGTTTCTCATGCAGCAGGGCTTCCTCGCGCGCACCCTGCGCGGCCGCTGCGCCACCCCGGCGGCGTATCGGCATTTTGGGTTTGTGCCGCCACGATCGGCGGAGCAGGCGAATATCTTTGACACGTGATTGCGGATTGTGGATTGCGGATTGCGGATTCGACGCTCCACGGTCCAATCCGCAATCCGCAATCCGAAATCCGCAATGACTCACCGCCTCTCCGATTTCGATTACGATCTCCCCAGCTCCCAGATCGCCCAACATCCGCTCGCGGACCGCGCGGCGAGCCGGCTGCTGATTCTGGAGCGCGCCAGCGGCGCCATCCGCCACGCGCGCTTCCCCGATCTCGCCGGGCTGATCCCGGCGGGTGACGTCGTCGTTTTGAATACGTCGCGCGTGATCCCGGCGCGACTGCACGGGAAACGGGAAACGGGAAAGGTGGCGGAGCTCTTGTTGGTGCGGGAGCTCGCCGACGGCACATGGCTCGCGATGGGCCATCCGGGTGGCAAGCTGAAGCCCGGCCGGCGGCTCACGTTCGGCGACGACAGCGTGGTCGAGATCGTCGAGATGTTAGGGGGAGGGCTGCGGCGCGTGCGCTTCGTCGGCGCCCTCGATGCGCGCGCCACGCTCGCCACATACGGCCAGGTCCCGCTCCCACCCTATATTCGCCGCCAGCCCGAGGCTGCGGACCGCGAACGCTATCAGACGGTGTATGCCGACCGGGAGGGCAGCGTCGCCGCGCCGACGGCGGGCCTGCACTTCACGACGGCGTTGCTCGCCGAGCTGCGCGCGCGCGGCGTCCTGCTCGCGGCGCTCGCCCTCCACGTGGGGCCCGGCACGTTCAAGCCCGTCGAGTCGGAGGAGATCGCCGCGCATCACATGCACCCGGAGCCCTACACCATTCCCGACGAGGCGGCGGCCCTCGTCCATCGCACTCGGGCCGCGGGGGCGCACGTGTGGGCCGTCGGCACGACCGCGGTCCGCGCGCTCGAGTCGGCCGCGGAGCCGGGAGGCGCGGTCCGCCCGGGCAGCGGGGAGACCAGCCTCTTCATTTATCCCCCGTTCGAATTCCGCATGGTGGACCGATTGCTCACCAACTTCCATCTTCCCCGCTCCACGTTGCTGATGCTGGTCTGTGCCTTCGGCGGCTACGAGGCGGTGATGCGGGCGTATCGCGAAGCGGTGCGAGAGGGGTATCGGTTCTACAGTTATGGCGATGCGATGGTGATTGTGTGATATCCCAGCTCGCGTTGGTTTGGGTGTTCCCCGGGCTGCCGCCCGGGGTTAGAGAACCATTAGTGGGGCGCAGTGGTTTTCTGACCCCGGGCGGCAGCCCGGGGTTCATGGTCAAGGGATGCGGGGGTGTTTGACTTCCATATCCAGGCCACCTCCGGTTCCGCCCGCGCCGGTACCCTCACCCTCCCGCACGGCACGGTCGCCACGCCGGTGTTCATGCCGGTGGGGACGCAGGGGACGGTGCGCACGCTCTCGCCCGCCGATCTCCGCGCCGTGGGCGCGAGCCTCGTCCTCGCCAACACCTATCACCTCCACGTCCGGCCCGGCGAGGAGGTCATTGCCCAGCTCGGCGGGCTGCACCGCTTCATGGCGTGGGACGGGCCGCTGCTTACGGATTCCGGCGGCTTTCAGGTGTTCTCGCTGGAGGGGTTCCGCCGCGTCAGCGAGGAGGGCGTGGAGTTCCAGAGCCACGTGGACGGCGGCCGCCGGCTGCTCACGCCCGAGCGGGCCGTCGAGATCCAGTGGACCCTGGGTGCCGACGTCGCGATGGCATTCGATCACGTGGCGCCCGGCGGGGCGGACGAGGCGACTTCTCGGGACGCCCTCGAACGAACGTTGCGATGGTTGCAGCGGTGCGCCCGGCGGCACGCGGAGCTGCAGGAAGGTGGGAACGTGGAAGGTGGGAAGGTACCTTCCCACCTTCCCACCTTCCGGCAGACCCTCTGGCCCATACACCAAGGGGGAACCGTCGCGCAGCTCCGGACGGAATGCCTGGATCGCATCGAAAGCCTCGGCGAGTGGACGGGCATCGCGATCGGCGGGTTGTCGGTGGGTGAGCCGAAACCGCAGATGTACGAAACGTTGGAGCTGCTGGAGGCGCGGCTGCCCCCCGCCCTGCCCCGTTATCTTATGGGCGTCGGGTTTCCCGAGGATCTGGTCGCGGCGGTGGAGCGCGGCGTGGACCTGTTCGACTGCGTGGCGCCGACGCGCAACGGCCGTAACGGCTCGGCGTTCACGCCCGACGGTCCGCTCAACATCCGCAACGCCGCATTCCGGATCGACGCGCAGCCCCTCGACCCGAGCTGCGACTGCGAGACCTGCAGGACGTACTCGCGCGGGTACCTGCGGCATCTGTTCGTCGCGGGCGAGCTGCTGGGATTGCGATTGCTGTCGTTGCACAACGTACGCTACCTGGTGCGGCTCGCCGCGGAGATGCGAGCGGCGATCAGCCGGGGAGCGTTCACCCCGTGGGCGGCCGAATGGCGCCGCCGCTACACTCAACCGAGACGCGCATGACTACGTTTGCCTCGCTGTCCCTGCTGCTGTTCGCGTCCTCCGGCCAGGGGGGGCCGGGCCTCAGCGCGCTGCTGATCCAGGTCGCGCTGTTCATCGCGATCGGCTACTTCCTCCTCATCCGGCCGCAGCGGCGCCAGCAGGAGCAGCACCGCCAACTCCTGGCCTCGCTGCAACGCGGCGACCGCGTGGTCACGTCCGGAGGCATCATCGGAGAGGTCATCCACATCAAGGACGACGAGGTGACGCTGAAGAGCGGCGAGTCGCGCGTCGTCGTGCTGCGCACCGGCATCACCAGCATCACCAACCGTCAGGCGGCGGAGAGCAAACCGGCGTGACCGGAGGAGGCGGCCAGGTCCTGCGGCTGCATCTGCTCGGCTCGCCGGTGCTGCGCCAGCAGAGCGCGCCGGTGGCGCAGGTGGACGACGCCGTGCGCCGGCTCGTGGATGACCTGTTCACCACGATGCGCGCAGCCCGTGGCGTAGGGCTCGCCGCCAACCAGGTGGGCGTGGCCCGGCGCGTCGCCGTCGTGGACGTCGGCGAGGACGATCCGCCCCCGCTGGTCCTCATCAATCCCCGCATCCTCGAACGCAGCGCGGAGACGGAGACCGCCGAAGAGGGTTGTCTCTCCATTCCCGACATCTTCGGGGACGTGAAGCGCGCGGCTCGCGTCGTGGTCGAGGCGCTCGATCGCGAGGGCGCCCCATACCGCGTGACGGCGACCGGCTACAAGGCGCGCGCGATCCAGCACGAGATCGATCACCTCGACGGGATTCTGTTCCTCGACCACGTGAGCGCCGTGAAGCGGGGCCTGCTGCTCGCGAAGTGGAAGAAGGCCCGCAAGGGCCAGTCTGGATATATCAAGGAGGTCACGCCGGAGCCGGCGGGCGAGCTGTAAGTGCGCGTCGCTTTTTTCGGGACGCCGGAATTCGCCGTCCCGTCGCTCAACGCCCTGCTCGGGGAGGGGTTCGACGTCGTGGCGGTCGTGACCCAGCCCGACGCGCCGCAGGGCCGCTCGCGCTCGCGCCTCGTGCCGCCGCCGGTCAAGGTCGCCGCCCTCGCCGAAACCCTCCCCGTCTTTCAACCCGAGTCGCCCAGCGACGGCGCGTTCCTGCTGCGGCTGCGCGAGGGCCGGCCGGACATCGGCGTCGTGGTCGCCTACGGGCACATCCTCAAGCCGGACCTGCTCGAGCTGCCGCCGCGCGGCATGCTCAACGTCCACCCCTCGCTCCTGCCGGGGCTGCGCGGCGCGGCGCCCATCGAGTGGGCCATCATTCGCGGCTTCCAGACCACCGGCGTCACGATCATGCAACTCGACGCCGGCATGGACTCGGGACCGATTCTCCACCAGATCCCGCACCGCATCGACGACGACGTGACGGGCGGCGAGCTGGCCACCCACCTCGCGGAACTGGGCGCCCAGGCGCTGATCGAGACCCTCGCGCTGCTCGACCAGAGCGCGGTCGAGCCCGTGCCGCAGAACGCGGCCCGCGCGACGTATGCGCCGAAGCTCACGCGTGAGACCGCCCGCATCGATTGGACCAGGGATGCCCTCGCGATCTCCCGGCTGGTCCGCGCCCTCGACCCCCGCCCCGGCGCCTGGACCGAGCTCGCCGGCCTGGCGCTGCAGCTCTTCACGCCCCGCCTGCATCCCGACCGCGCCGGAGCGCCGGGCGAGATCATCGCGGCCGACGGCTCGCTGCTCATCGGCACGGGCGGGGGCGGCGCGCTCGAGATCTTCGAGGTGCAGCCGGCGGGGAAGGCCCGGATGGCCGCGGACGACTGGCTGCGCGGCGCCCGGCTCGCGCCGGGACAGCGTCTGGCGTGAAGCCGCCGCTGCCCCGGCTCCATGCGATCACCGACGACAGCATCGCGCGGCGACTCGATGTGGCGGACGTCGCGCGCCAGATTGCCACCGCAGCGGGTGGAGAGATAGCCCTGCATGCCCGAGGGCACACACTGACCGGTCTCGAACACTATGAGCTCGCCGGCCGTCTGGCCGTCGGGCCCTCCGGCCGTCTCTTTGTGAACGACCGGCTCGACGTCGCCCTCGCGGCCGCCGCCGCCGGCGTGCAGCTCACCGCGCGCAGTCTGCCCGTGAGCGCGGCGCGCCGCCTCTCCGCGGCGTGGTGGATCGGGAAGTCGGTGCACGACCTGGACGAGGCCGAGGCCGCGCGTGCGGAAGGAGCCGACTATCTTGTGGTAGGGCCCGTGTACGCCACGCCGACGCACCCCGAGGGGGAGCCGCTGGGGCTCGAGCCGCTGCGCCGCATCGCCCGGCTCGGCAAGCCGGTGATCGCGATCGGCGGCGTCACGCCGGAACGGGCCCGGGCGGCCCGGGCGGCCGGGGCGTACGGCGTCGCGGCGATCCGGGCCCTGTGGGACGCGCCCGATCCGGCGGCGGCAGCGCGGGCCATGCTGGAGGCGGTGCAATGACGGACGTAATCGACATCGTGGTGAACGGCGAGCGCCGGACGGTGCCGTCCGGGGCCACGCTGCTCGGGCTCCTCGAGCAGCTGGAGCTCGACCCACGCGCCGTGGTCGTGGAGCACAACCGCCACATCGTGCGGCGCCCCACCCTCGGCGACGTGCCGGTGAACGCCGGGGATTCGATCGAGCTGGTGCATTTCGTCGGGGGAGGATGATGGGCGTCGCTCGCGAGAGGCGACACCGGAAATAGACGAGTTAGAGCGAGACGATCTATGACGAGTGCAGTCGAGACCATCCGCGATACCCCGCTCACGATCGGCGGGCGCACGTTCCAGTCGCGCCTGCTGATCGGGACGGGGAAGTACAAGGACCACGACACGATGGTGCGGGCGATCGAGGCATCGGGTGCCGAGGTCGTGACCGTGGCGGTGCGCCGGGTCAACCTCGATCGCTCGAAGGAAACGAGCCTGCTCCATGTCCTCGACCCCAAGCGGTTCTTCCTGCTTGCGAACACCGCCGGCTGCTACACGGCGGCTGACGCGATCCGCTACGCGCGGCTCGCGCGCGAGGCGGGATTCAACGAGTTCGTCAAGCTCGAGGTGATCGGCGACGAGGAAACGCTGATGCCGGACGTCGCCGGCCTGCTCGAGGCCGCGAGGGTGCTGGTCCAGGAGGAGTTCCAGGTGCTCGCGTACACGAACGAGGATCTCGTGACGGCGCTACGGCTCGAGGACGCGGGCTGTGCGGCGGTCATGCCGCTGGCGGCGCCCATCGGCAGCGGCCTGGGCCTGCTCAATCCGCTGAGCGTACGGACCATCAAGCGGCGGCTGCGCGTGCCGGTGATCGTGGACGCTGGCGTGGGCACGGCGTCGGACGCGTGCGTCACGATGGAGCAGGGCGTGGACGGCATCCTGATGAACACGGCCATCGCGGCGGCGCAGGACCCCGTGGCCATGGCGCACGCGATGCGGCTCGCGACGGCGGCCGGCCGGGCGGCGTTCCTCGCCGGGCGGATGCCGCAGCGCGAGGTCGCCATGCCGTCGTCCCCGACGAGGGGCATGCTGGATTAGATGCGAATCCGGCGCCATTTCTCTACCGCCTTCGAGGGCATCACGATCGACCGCCGGCGCGTGCTCGTGTGGTTTCTCGTGGGCTTCGGAGCGCTGCTCGCCGGCTATCTCACGGCCTACCTCGTGCTCTTCCCCGCGCCGATTCTCCCGGGCCACAACGAGGTGCCGCGCGTGCTCGCCCTCACGCTGGCGGAAGCCCAGGACGAGATTCAGAAGGCGCAGCTCGAGGTCGTGGACGGGGGCGCCGAGTCGCACCCGACGGCGCCGCAGGGTACCGTGATCTGGCAGGACCCGCCGCCGGGCGTGGTCGCCCCCGAGGGCACGCGCGTGACCCTGGTGTCGAGCACCGGGCCGCCCAAGATTCCAGTGCCCGATGTCACGAACCTGGACGGCCAGCTCGCCGAGCGGTTGGTCTCGGCCGCCGGGCTGGCGGTGAGCCAGGTGGAGTCGATCCAGACCGCCGCGCCGCGCGGCCTCGCGGTGCTGACC
>JBOHSP010000260.1:0-4470 GCA_050733275.1 Gemmatimonadales bacterium | reverse complement strand
CGATGCCGAGCGCGCCGTCGAGCCGGCCGCCGCGGCGCACCGTGTCGAGATGGGAGCCCGTGACGATCGCCGGGCCGCCCTCCCGCCCCTCGATCCGGCCCCACAGGTTGCCGACGGCATCGCGCCGCACCTGCAGCTCGTCGGCGCGCATCCATTGTTCGACCCGCTCACCCGCGACGCTCCACGCATCACCGTACAGCGGCCGGTAGGTGCCGCCGCCGGCTTCGGCGCCGCTGGCGTACAGCTCGTCGAGTCTCCGCTCCAGTAAGGCCCCATCTATGCTCATGGGGTCTCTTCCATGGTGATCTCCTGTGCTCCCTCCCACAGGGTGCGCCTCCCGATCTCGGAAAGCTGTTCGTATCCCTCGACGATGGTCGCAAAGTGGTTCCCCGCGAGCTGTCCCACCTTGCTCGCGAATCGCGTGGCGCCGTAAGGGAAGAGCAGCTCGGTCTCGCTGATGCCGCCGGGGTAGAGCAGCAGCATTCCGGGCGCGGGGTGGCTCGTGTGATTCTCGAACTCGAGGTCGAGCCGCAGGTCGCCCATGGGAATCCAGGTCGACTCGCCGCTCCAGCGGCAGTGGACTATCTTGGACCGGAGCGGCAGCATCTTCCGGATCACAGCCACCGTGCGCGGCGCGCGTTGCTCCTCGAGGCGCGCCGCGAATGTCAGCGTTCCCACGCGGATCTTGAGCATGCCCAACACTAACCGGCCCACGATTTCGACGCACGTCCTCGATCTCACCCGCGGCGCGCCGGCCGCCGGCGTTACCGTGACGCTGTGGCGCCTGGACGACCGCGAGCCGCTCGGCTCACAGCAGACCGACAGCGACGGCCGTATCGGCGACATCGCGTCGGGGCAGGCCCTCGATCGCGGATTCTACCGGATGGCGTTCGAAGTGGCGGCGTATTATCGGGCCCGAGGCGACCAGGAGGCGTTCCTGCACCGGATGACGCTGGACTTCGAAATCACCGACCCGTCGCGCCGCTATCACATTCCCCTGCTGATGTCGCCGTTTTCCTGCGCGAGTTACCGGGGCAGCTAACTGCGTGCGCGGTGCGGGGGAGGGCCTCGCGGAGCGATTGTTCGAGCACGCCGGACCGCTGGTGGAGCGACTCCGGCGAGAGCGGCCATTCGCGAGTGGCGAGGCCCTGCTGGCCCGGGCGCGCGAGGTTCTCGACGAGCTGTCCGAGGTCGAGCAGATGGCGGTGATCAATGCGCACCCGCGGATCGGCGAGCGGCCGGACCGCGTGCGGGCGCAGTCGGAGACGTCCTACCGCGAGCAGGGCTACGATCGCCACGTCACGCCGCCCGAGGTGCTGCTGCGGCTGGCGCGGCTCAATGAGGAATACGAGCAGAAGTTCGGCTTTCGCTTCGTCGTCTGTGTGAATCGCCGTCCGCCGGACGCGCTCGTTCCGGTGCTCGAGGCGCGGCTGCGCGGCTCACGCGACGAAGAGCGCAAGACCGCGCTGCGGGAGATTCTGGCCATTGCCGAAGACCGATTGAAACGGGAGGAGCAACCGTGAGTGATGCCATTTCGCGCCGGGCATTCGCCGAACAGCTGGCGCTGGCGGCGGCCGTGCCGTTCTTCCTCGACGATCTCGATGTGCCGTCCTCCCTCTCCACATCGTGGAGAGGGGGTCAGGGGGTGAGGCCCACGCCGTGGAGCGGGGGTCAGGGAGAGAGGTCCCAACAGGGCGACCCCTCTCCACTCGCCAAGTCCCTGGCCGAAGCGATTCGCCTGCGCTATCCCGACCGCTTCAGCGCCGACGAGCTTGCCGTGATCACCCGCAGCATCGACAACCGCCTGCGGCAGGTCGAGCGCCTGTATGAGACGACGCTCACGAACGCCGACGAGCCGGACTTCGTGTACTCCGTCTACCGCGGGCCGGACCTATGAGCGACGCGATCGCCTTCGCCACGATCGGCGAGCTGGGCCGGATGCTGCGCCAGGACGAGACGTCCGCGACGGAGCTCGCGAAGTTCTTCCTGGAGCGGCTGGAGCGCCTCGGGCCCCGCTACAACGCGGTGGTCACGATCACCCGCGAGCGCGCCCTGGCGGAAGCGGCCGCGTGCGACCGCCAGATCCGATCCCACGACTGGCGCGGCCCGCTGCACGGCATCCCGTACGGCGTGAAGGACCTGCTCGCCACCAGGGGGTACCCCACGACGTGGGGCGCGCAGCCGTACCGCGAGCAGCGGCTCGACTACGATGCCGCGGTCGTGGAAAAACTGCGGGCCGCGGGCGCGGTGCTCGTCGCCAAGCTCGCGATGGTCGAGCTGGCGGGCGGCATGGGCTACGATCAGCCGAACGCGTCGTTCACCGGTCCCGGCAAGACGCCGTGGAACCCCGACTACTGGAGCGGCGGATCGTCGAGCGGGCCGGGCGCGGCGGTGGCGGCCGGCCTCGTACCGTTCGCCATCGGCTCGGAGACCTCCGGGTCGATCCTCACGCCGTCCGCCTACTGCGGCGTGACGGGCCTGCGCCCGACGTACGGGCTCGTGACCCGCTACGGCGCGATGGCACTGGCGTGGACGATGGACAAGCTCGGGCCGATGGGCCGGTCGGCGGAGGACTGCGCGATCGTGCTTCAGGCGATGGCCGGCCTGGACCCGCGCGATCCCTCATGTGTGGGGCGGCCATTCAGCCCGCCGCCGCCGCGCCACGGCAGCGACCGCCCGCTGCGCGTCGCTGTCGTCAAGGGCGCCGCGGAGAACATCCAGGCCGAGGTGGCCGCGAACTTCCGCGCCGCGCTCGCCGCGTTGGGCGACACCATCGAGGTCGTGGAGGGCGTGGAATTGCCCGACCTCCCCTTCGGCGCGGTAACGAGCATCATCATCGCGGCCGAAGGCGCGAGCGCCTTCGACGATCTGTTACGCAGCGGCCGGCTGCGGGAGCTGACGGCACCCGAGGACCGCACCGGCGGATACCCGGTCGTGGCCGTCTCGGCAGCCGACTACCTCCGCGCCATGCGGGTGCGGCGCCACCTGCAGCGCGCCCTCGACGAGTTCCTCAAGCCGTTTGACCTCGTCGCTACGCCCACCCGCACCACGGTGGCGAGCCCGCTCGACAAGCCGTTCCGCGACGCCTGGCCGGGCGTCCGGGGCGGCGCCAGCGTCATCGGGCCCACGAACGTCGTCGGCGTGCCGGGCATCTCGGTGCCGAACGGTTTCGGCGTGGCGGGGCTGCCCACGGGCCTGAGCTTCGTCGCCCGGGCCTTCGAGGAGGAGAAACTGGTCACGCTGTCCCGGGTGTATCAGGAGCGGACCGACTGGCACCGCCGCCGGCCGGCTATCGCCTAGCGTCGCCGTTGCCTCGCATCGCCTTATGTACGCTTTACTGAAGCTGATCCAATCGCTGCTCGGCGCCCTCCACTCCGAGGGCACACCCGGGCAGCTCGCGGCCGGCATCGCCCTCGGCTCGATCATCGGGCTCACGCCCCTCGTCAATCTCCACAACGCCGTCGTGTTCGCGCTGATCGTGCTGCTCAACGTGTCGTTCGCGGGCGGCATGCTGGGCTGGGCGCTGTTCGTCCCCATCGGATTCCTGCTCGATCCATTGTTCGACTGGATCGGCCGTACGATTCTCTTCACGCCGTCTTTAACGCCGTTGTTCACGTCTCTCTACAACATGCCCGTCGTGCCGTTCACGAACTTCAACAACAGCGTGGTCCTCGGCAGCCTCGTGTTCGCGCTGCTGCTGTTCGTGCCGCTGTTCTTCACGGCGCGCTGGGCGGTGACGCGCTACCGCGCGACGGTCGGCGAGCGGGTGCGGCAGTCGCGCTGGTACCGCGCGGTGACCGCCACGAAGCTCTACACCGTGTACCGCTGGTTCCGGCCGTGACGGTGCGCGTGTTCCGCTGGCGGGCTGTCGGCCTGCTGCTCGTGCTGCTCGTGATCGGCGGCATCCTCTGGCTGCTGTTCGCCGACGCGATCGTGGAGCGCGAGACGGAGAAAGTCGGCACGCAGGTCCTGGGCGCGCGCGTCGAGATCAACGATCTCCACCTCGACCTCGCCAACGGCGACGTGACGATTCGGGGGCTCACGATCGCGAGCCCGCACGAGCCGTTCCGCAACCTGCTCCAGGCCGACGAGGTGGTCGCCGACCTCGACGTGCTGCCGCTCGCCGAGAAGAAGATCGTGATCGACCGCCTGGCGGTGCACGGGCTGCGGTTCGGCACGGCGCGCCGCACCGACGGCCGGGTGGCCGCGCGCGGCGGGGACGGCGACGCCGGGATCGCGCGCCGCGTCATGGCCGAGGCTCGCGAGTGGGCCAACCGGTTCGACGTCCCGGTGCTGCAGCTCGCCACAGGCCGGATCGATATCGACACGCTCGACCCGCGCAATCTGCAGACGATCCGCGTGGCCACCGCGCTCGCCGCCCGCGCCGACTCCAGCCGCCGCGCCTGGGACGCCGCGTTCGACGCGCTGCGCCTCGGCCCGACCATCGACTCGGCGCGCGCGGCGCTGGAG
>JBOHSP010000259.1:0-2686 GCA_050733275.1 Gemmatimonadales bacterium | reverse complement strand
GCGCCGGCGAGCGCCGCCGCGCTGCCGCCCCCGGGCGTGGGGGCGCCGGACGCGAGCTGGTCCAGCCAGCCGTCGAGCAGCACGCCCTCGGCCGAGCGGATCTTCGCTTCCAGGATGTGATCGGCGGCATTGGGAAGCTGCAGCGCCGCGGCGGCGGCGCCGGTGATCGCGCGTTCCGGAATCAGTCCCACGATCTCGCTGTGCGTGACGGCGACACCGCGCTCGCCGGCCGCGCGTCGCACCACGTCGAACACCGTCGCCGGAGGCGTCTGGTCGATGTCGAGCAGGTTCATCGAGACCTGCGCCCGGCCGTTCACCAGGAACCCGCTGGCCTGTACGGCGGGGAGACCGCCGCTCGACGTGCGGATGCGCCGGGCGATCTCCTTGGCGACCGTCACGTCCGGCGTATCGAGGTCGATGTTGTAGGCGACGAGGAACGGCCGCGCGCCGATGGCCGTCGCGCCCGCCGTCGGGTGAACGCGGGGCGGTCCGAAATCCGGATCGAGCGGCCGGTCGCGCAGGCCCTCGAATTCACCCTTGCGGATGTCGGGCAGCCGCTCGCGGTCGGGACGCGTGGCCGCGCGGGCGTACAGGAACACGGGGATCTCGAGCTCCCGCCCCACGCGCTCGCCGAGCTGCTTCGCGAGCGCGACGCAGTCGTCCATCGAGACATCGCGCACCGGGACGAACGGCACCACGTCTGTCGCGCCCATCCGTGGGTGCTCGCCGCGATGACGGTTCAGGTCGATGCGCGCGGTGGCGACGCGCATCCCCGCGAGCGCCGCTTCCACGGCCGCCGCGGGCGGCGCCACGAACGTGAACACGGAGCGGTGATGCGACGCGTCGGTCTGCACGTCGAGCAGGCGCACGCTCCCCACGGCGACCAGGGCCGCCCGCAGCGCCTCGATCGTCTGGGGATCGCGGCCCTCGGAGAAGTTCGGCACGCATTCGACTAATGGAGATGCCATGGTCCTCTTATCGCCAGTTCTTCATGCGCTCGCCAGGACCTGCAGCAGCCACTCATGCATCACGGGATTCCCCGCCACGATGTCGCCGTGGGCCAGCACGTCCTCGTCGCCGTCCTGACGCGTGACGCGGCCGCCCGCTTCGCGGATCAGGACGATGCCGGCGGCGACATCCCAGGGCGACAGCTCCCGCTCCCAGAACGCATCGAATCGTCCGGCCGCTACGGCCGCGAGGTCGAGGGCCGCCGAGCCGGGGCGGCGGATCCCGCTGGCGGCACGGGCCACGGCGCCCAGCTGGCGCAGATACGTGTCGAGCTGGCCCAGGTTGCGAAACGGGAATCCCGTGCCCACGAGCGCGCGCGTCGGGTCCGCCACCTCGGAGACCGCAATGCGCTGCTCGCCCAGCCACGCGCCGCCGCCGCGCCAGGCTTGGTACACCTCGTCCCGCGAGACGTCGTGAATTACGCCGGCGCACAGCGTCCCGCGTACCGCGCACCCGATGCTCACCGCGTATTGGGGGAACCCGTGCAGGAAATTCGTCGTGCCGTCGAGCGGGTCCACGATCCACACCACCTCGTCCCCTGCGGTGCGCAGCTCGGGCGTGAGCTCCTCGCCGACGACCGTCGAGCCGGAGACCTCGCGAGTCAGGTGCTCGACGATGAGCGCCTCGCACGCGCGGTCCACAGCGGTCACGAACTCGCGCGGGCCCTTCTCGGTCCACGCCGGGAGCGCGGGCCGCGCGGCGGCGCGCAGATAGTCCGCGGCGTGGCGCGCCGCGCGCGCGGCAACCTTGACTAAGTCGTTGTAATTGCGCACTTTGGAACGTCTATGGGACGCGTGTTCAGCGGCATCCAACCCTCCGGTGAGCTACACATCGGCAACTATCTGGGCGCGGTGCAGAACTGGGTCACGCTGCAGGATGAGCACGACTGCCTGTTCTGCATCGTGGATCTCCATGCGATCACGCAGCCGTACGAACCCGACACTCTGGCCGACCTCACCATCGACATGGCGGTGAGCCTGTTTGCGGCCGGCCTCGATCCCGACCGCTGCATCGTGTTCGTGCAGTCGCACGTTCCCGAGCATGCCGAGCTCAACTGGCTGCTCACGACGGTGACACCGCTCGGCGAGCTGGAGCGGCAGACGCAATTCAAGGACAAGGCGCAGCGGCAAGAGAGCGTGCCCGCGGGGCTGCTCGCCTACCCGGTGCTCCAGGCAGCCGACGTCCTGCTCTACAAGGCGAGTCTCGTGCCGGTGGGCGAGGACCAGATCCAGCACCTCGAGCTGATGCGCGAGATCGCCCGGCGCTGGAACAGCCGCTACGGCGAGGGCTTCTTCCCCGAGCCACAGCCGTTGCTCACCAAGACCAAACGGGTCCTCGGCCTGGACGGGAAGGCCAAGATGTCCAAGAGCCTGGGCAACACCATCGGCCTGTTCGATCCGCCGGAGACCATCTGGGAGAAACTGCGCCCCGCGGCGACCGACCCGGCGCGCAAGACCCGCAAGGATCCGGGCACGCCCGAGATCTGCAACATCTACACGCTACACCAGGGGTTTTCGCCGCCCCCGACGGTCGCGGAGGTCGCCCACAAGTGCCGCACGGCCGGGTGGGGCTGCCTCGACTGCAAGCGGGTGCTGGCGGACAATATGATAGCGGCGCTCACCCCCGTGCGCGAGCGCGCCGCGGCGCTGCGCCGCGATCCCGCGCGGCTGCGTGAGTG
>JBOHSP010000258.1:0-4596 GCA_050733275.1 Gemmatimonadales bacterium | reverse complement strand
GGTCCGGGGGCGCCCACGCGGCGGCCGAGCTGCAGCCGGGCGACGCGCAGAGCGGACTGCTGCTCGAGCAGCGCCACCCGGGCCCGCGTCAACTCGAGCCGGAGATTGAGCGAGTCGGTCTGCACGGCCGCGCCGGAGACGACGCGGGCGCGGGCCACGGTGAGCTGCTCCTGCCCGCGGCGCACCCGGTCGCGCGCGACGCGCGTCAGCTCCTGGCCGGCGAGGACGTCGTAGTAGTTCGATTCTGTGAGCAGCGCGCTCGCGAAGCGCGCGGCGAGCTCGCCCGCCCGCGCGCCGTCGAGCGCCGCGGCCGTGCGCGTCAGCTCCGCCAGCTTCTGACCACCGGTGAAGAGATCGTAGCGCAGGGTCACCGCCGCCTGCACCGAGTACGGCTCCGGCTGCAGGGTGCCGAAGTTGAAGAACGGCGGCGAGTAGCGCGTCGCGTCGGTGCTCAGCGTGACGGACGGCAGAATGAAGACGGCGAACGCGGCACGCCGCCCCCACGCGGCGTTGTTCACCTGGCCCAGGGCCTGAACGTACTCGGGATCGAGGCGCGCGGCGCGCTGTAGCGCCTCGCGCAGCGTGATGCGCGGCAGCGAATCGGCCTGCGGCGACACGACGCCCTGCAACGCGAGCAGCAAGGCGAGCATCAGTCGCCCTCCGCCGGCACCAGCTCGCGGCGCCGGGCGCGCCACGCCCGCACCCGTTCCGCCAGGCCGTCGAAGATCACGTACGCGACCGGCACGACGAACAGCGTCAGCACGGTGGAGAACAGAATCCCGCCCACGATCGCGTACCCGAGCGGGCGGCGGCTGACCGAGCCCGCGCCCAGCCCCAGCATGATCGGGAACGCGCCCATGATGGTCGCGACGGACGTCATCAGAATCGGACGCAGCCGGATGCGGCCGGCCTCCAGCATGGCGTCCATCGTCTCCAGGCCGCGCGCCTTGAGCTGATTCGCGTACTCGACGAGTAGAATCGAGTTCTTCGTCACGAGCCCGATGAGCAGGATCATGCCGATCTGGCTGTAGAGATTGATCGTCGATCCCGCGATCCACAGCAGCAACAGCGCGCCGGTCACCGCGAGCGGCACCGCGAGCAGCACCGTGAACGGGTGCAGCACCGACTCGAACTGCGACGCCAGCACCATGAAGACGATGATGATCGCGATGACGAACACGAACATCAGCGCCGAGCTGCTCTCCTCGAGCTCGCGCAAATCGCCCGCGAGCGCGGTGGTGCTGCCCGAGGGCAGGACCTCGGCTGCGACGGCGCGCAGCGAGTCGAGCGCTTCCTCCTGCGTGAATCCCGGCGCGAGGTCGGCCGACAGCGTGAACGAGCGCACCCGGTTGTAGTGCAGCAGGCTCTGCGGCCCCACGCCTTCGTCGATCGTCGCGATCGCCGAGAGCTGCACGGGAGCGCCGCCCTCACCCCGCAGATAAATGCCGGTCATGTCGCTGGGCGTGGCGCGCTCCTCGGGCTCGAGGCGCACGATCACGTCGTACAGCTTGTTGTTGCGCGTGAACGTGCTCACGCGCTGCCCGCCGAGCAGCGATTGCAGGGTGGTCGCGACATTGCGCACCGGGATGCCGAGATCCTCGGCCCGATCGCGATCGAAGCTGACGGTCAGCTCCGGCTTGTTCACCTTCAGATCGATCTGCGCGTTCACGATGCCCGGGATCTGGCTGACCCGCCCGTAGAACGCCCCCATTCCGGCCAGGAGCTTGTCGAAGTCCGAATTCTGCACGACGAACTGCACCGGCTGGCCGAAGCTCAACGCCGGCGGGTTGGACGCGAAGGCGAGCACCCCCGGCGACATGAAGTACTGCGGCTGCACCTCGGCGATGATGTCCTGCACGCTGCGATCGCGCTCCTCCCAGTCCGCGAGCCGCGTAAAGATGACGCCGTTGCTCACGCCCCCGAAGAAGCCGATGATGCTGAAGAAGCCCTCGACGTCCTTGGTGCGGCTCAATACCGCCTCCACCCCGCTGAGGTGCTCGGCCATGTAGTCCACCGAGGCACCCTCGGGCCCGATGATCCACGTCACGAAGTAGCCGCGGTCCTCTTCCGGGACGAACTCGCTCTTCAGCCCGGAATAGAGGCCGACGGCCAGCAGCAGCGTCGCGCCGGCGCCCGCCACCACCAGGCCGCGATGGCTCAACGCCCACCGCAGCCGCCGGGCATAGGCGGCCGCGAGCGCCGTGAATCCGTTCTCGAAGATCTGGAACAGCCGGCCGTGCCGCTTCGTCACCCGCAGGATCTTGGCCGACAGCATCGGCGTCAACGTGAGGGCGACGAAGCCCGAGATCACGACTGACCCGGCCACGGCGATGCCGAATTCGTTGAACAGCCGGCCCGTCGTGCCCTGGAGGAACGCCAGCGGCGTGAACACCGCCACGAGCGAAATCGTGGTCGCGATCACGGCGAACGCGATCTCGCGCGTGCCGTTGGTCGCGGCGGTTTCGGGATCCTCGCCCAGCTCTTCCTGGTGGCGGTAGGCATTCTCGAGCACGATGATCGCGTCGTCCACCACGATGCCGATGGCCAGAATCAGGGCGAGCAGCGTCAGGTTGTTGATCGAGAAGCCCAGGAAGTACATGATCGCGAACGTCGTGATGATGGACGTCGGGATCGCGAGCCCGGGGATGATCGTCGCGCGCAGGTTGCGCAGGAACACGAAGATGATCAGCACGACCAGAATGGCCGCGATGACCAGCGTCTCCTGCGCTTCCGTGATCGCGCGCGTCACGAACACCGACTGGTCGAAGGCCGAAATGAGCTGCACGCCCGGCGGCAGGTCGCGCTGGATCGCGGGCAGCGCGTTGTGCACCGCCGCGGCGACCTCCACCAGGTTCGACTTCGACTGCCGGATCACGCCCACCGCGACCGCCGGCACACCGTTGTAGCGCAGCACCGAGCGCTCGTCTGCGGCGCCCAGCTCCACGCGGGCCACGTCCTGCAGCTTGACGAGGTGCCCGTTCTGGCTCGCCACCGTCAGCTGGCGGAACTCCGCGGGCGTCTTCAGCTCACCCAGCGAGCGGACCGTGAATTCGCGCCGCACCGACTCGATGCGGCCCGCCGGGATCTCGACGTTGCGCGAGCGGATCGCCTGCTCCACGTCCTGGACCGTCAAGCCGCGCGCCGCCAGCGCGTTCGCCGAGACCCAGATGCGCATCGCGTAGCGGCGCTCGCCGAAGATGCGCGCCTGCCCCACCCCGGGGAGGCTCTGCAGCCGGTCCTTCACCAACCGGTCGCCGATGTCGGTGAGCTCGAGCAGATCGTAGTTCGCGCCCGACAGCGCCAGCCAGTAGAACGGCCACGCGTCGGCTTCCTGCTTTTCGATGATCGGCTCCTCAATGTCCTGCGGCAGGCGGTCCCGGGCGCGCGACACCTTGTCGCGCACGTCTTGCGCCGCAGCCTCGACCGGCCGGTTGAGGTGGAACTCGAGCGTGATGTTCGACATCTGCTCGGCGCTCGAGCTCGTGAGCGTCCGCAGGCCCGGGATCGTGCTGAGCTCTTCCTCGAGGATGTCCGTGACGGCCGATTCGACCACGCGCGGGTTGGCGCCCGGCAGGACGGTCCGCACGGAGATGATGGGCGGATCGACGTCCGGGAACTCGCGCACCGACAGCAGCGAATAGCCGATGACGCCGAACAACACGAGGGCCGCACTCATCATGCTGGCGAGCACCGGCCGGCGAATGGAGATATCCGAGAGTTTCATGTCCTCAATGTCCTGAAATCGTAACCGGACCGGTGGGAACTCGCGGCGGCGAAGAGCCCCTGAGGCTGACGTTCCGAGCAGTCGTGAACGTAACGGGAAAAACGCGATCCGTGTTCCACGACCTCCCCATCCTCACATCGATCCACGCATCCCACTATCGACAACCGTGGGGCCCGAAGGTATACCGAAGACCGCGCGGCCGCAAGATATCCCGTTCCTTCTTGAACGCCGCGGGCCGCACTACCTTAGGTGACGTCGGGGAGGGCTGGCTGAATGGTAAGGCACCGGTCTTGAAAACCGGCGGGCGCAAGCCCTTACAGGTTCGAATCCTGTGCCCTCCGTTGGAGTTACGGAATCGGCACTCACCGCGCCCCCCCTGAGTGTGCCCCGAGTGTGCCCCGGCCGCGCCGGAACGCCGCGAGCTTCGCGACCGCTTCGCCGAGATCCCGCTCGTCGACGATCGCGTAGCGTCGGAACATCGAGTCGGTCTCCCACCCGCAGAGCTGCATCACCACATGCTGCGACACGCCGCCGCGGGTGAAATTGCGAGCCGCCGTACGGCGCAGGTCGTGCACGAGGCGGCCGACGAGCTGCGGTCGGAGGACGACGCGGAGGCCATCGCGCTCCGCATACGCCGCACGCTCCACCGCCCGGCGCCACGTCTTGTGGAACTCGCCGATCGGCTCGCCCTCGGCGTGAAACACCCACGGGACGATCCGCCCCGTCCGGCGCTCGACAGCCGCGGTGTAGGCCCGCTGGCGCTTGATGAGGGTCGCGAGCGCGGGCAGCGCCGCGAAGGGAAAGACGCGCGGCTTGCGGTTTTTTGTCTCGTCGGGGTCGAGCCGCACGGTGCCGCCCTTGAGGTCCACGTG
>JBOHSP010000257.1:0-12029 GCA_050733275.1 Gemmatimonadales bacterium | reverse complement strand
GCACGGTGGCGACCGGCGCGCGGCCGCACATCGTGATGCGCTCGCGCCGGCAGCGCGCCAGCACGTCCGCGCCGTCGAGGGCCAGGACGGCGGCGAGGACGCGGGCGTCCTTGCGCTCGGACACGGCGGCGGGTTCGTAGTGGTTGAGATCGCTGGACGCGAGCAACAGGACCGGCTCACGGGCCGCGCGCACCAGCCGGGCGAGCGCGTCGCCCAGGGCGCGCGCCGGCGTCCAATCGTCCCAGGCGAGCACCAGCGGCACGATGCGCGCGCGCGGCTGCACCGCCTGGATGAACGGCAGCTCGACCTCGATCGCGTGTTCCAGACGGTGCGCCTCATGATCCACGGCCACGAGGGGCGATTCCGCCAGCAGCGCCGCCGCGAACGGCGCATCCACCGGCACGTCGCCGAGCGGCGTGCGGAACGCGCCGTCCGGCCACAGCGACGCGCCGCCCTCGGCGTCGCAGATCCCGGTGTGATTGGGGGCGAGGATGACGATCAGCTCGGGGAGCCGGGCGCGCGCGAACACCGCGGCGGCGGTGGGGCCGGAATAGACGTACCCTGCATGCGGCGCAATAACTGCGCGGAAATGCGCAGGGGGGCGCGCCTTGAGTTTGGCATCCGCGAGGAGCGTGGTTACCACATCCCGCAGTTCCGCGGGGTCGCTCGGGTAGAAGCGCCCGCTCACCGCGGCCGAGCGCACCGCGGCTATTTTTGGCTCTGGCCGATCGTCCGACCGAACGAGATTTCCCCGTTGTCGATGCGGATGTTGAACCCGCACTCGGGATTGGTGCAGACCCAGGCCTTGTAGGTGATCGGCGCGCCGTCGCGGCCGTAGTCGGACAACGGGATCAGCAGGCCGTGCTGACATTTCCGGCAGGCGGGCCACTCGCGGGCGTCCATGAGGGCACCCTCCCTTCCCCACTACCCTGAAAATGATACTCCCGGCCAGCGGTACCCGGTTCCGCTGCGGAATGCCTCCGCGAAGTCGTACACGCGGTCGAAGTCCTCGATCCGGTCGCTCGGCTGGCGGGCCAGCAGGCCGACGTCGATCAGCACGAACACGATCCGCCCCAGGTCGTCCGTGGCGCGCACGCCCCAGAACTTGAGCACGGTCGCGGCGAGCAGCCCGAACTGCTCCAGCGCGAAGTCACGGCAGGCCCAGGCCAGCTCGGCCCCCGAAAGGTGGCGCCGCGCCGGCAGCCGCTTCTGCGCGAACTCCAGCGCCGCAAGCACGAAGACGTACGCCCGCTCGTGATAGCGCCCGTCTCGGCGGTGGATCTCGGCCAGCGCGGCTTCGAGCACGGCGATGTCGCTCACCGGCGGGCCTCCGGCGGGGGCGGCGACGCGACGGCGGGCGTCACGACCCGCATGCCGCCCGAGCGGCGCTCGGATCGCTCGATCGGCTCGAGCAAGGCTGCGGCGAGCACTTCATCGATCGTTTCCACCATCCGGATATCCAGCACCTTCCGTACCTCGTCAGGGAGGTCGACCAGCTCGTTCTTGTTGCGCTCCGGCACGAGGACCGTCGTCATACCGGCGCGCGCCGCCGCGGTCAGCTTCTCCTTGAGCCCGCCGATCGGCAGCACGCGGCCGCGCAGCGTCAGCTCGCCGGTCATCGCCAGGTCGTGGCGCGCGGGCCGGGCGCCGAGCAGCGACGCCAGGGCCGCGGCCATGGCGATCCCCGCCGACGGCCCGTCCTTGGGCACGCCGCCCGCGGGCACGTGCAGGTGCACATCCGACTGGGTGAACACCTCGAGCGGAATACCGAGCGTCCCGGCGCGGGCGCGCAGCAGGCTCCACGCCGCCTGCGCCGACTCCTTCATTACGTCGCCGAGCTGGCCGGTCAGCGTGATCTGGCCCTTGCCCGGCATGCGGATCGCCTCAATGAAGATGATGTCGCCGCCGACCGGCGTCCACGCCAGACCGGTAGCCACGCCGACCTCCGGCGCGCGGCCCGCCACCTCGCCCTGGACCTTGGGCTGGCCGGCGTACTTCTCGAGGTTCTTCGCGGTGATGCGCACGCTGGTGGACTTGCCCTCGACGACCTCGAGCGCCGCCTTGCGGAGGATGCCCTGGATCCCGCGCTCGAGCTGGCGCACGCCCGCCTCGCGCGTGTACTCGGCGATCAGGCGCTCCACGGCGCCGTCGGCCACGGCGGCCCGCGCGTGGACGCCCGTCTCCTTGAGCTGCCGCGGCAGCAGGTAGCGCCGCGCGATCTGCATCTTCTCGGCGTGCGTGTAGCCGACCAGGGCGAGCTGCTCCATGCGGTCGAGCAGGGGGTCGGGAATCGGCGCCACCGTATTGGCGGTCGCGATGAACATCACGGCCGAGAGGTCGAACGGCACCTCGAGGTAGTGATCCACGAACGCGGAGTTCTGCGCCGGGTCGAGCACCTCGAGCAGGGCGGCGGTAGGATCGCCACGCACGTCGGCGCCCATCTTGTCCACCTCGTCGAGCATGAGGACGGGACTGCGTGATTCAGAGCGTTGTAAGGCGTGAATAATGCGTCCGGGAATCGCGCCGACGTAGGTGCGGCGGTGCCCGCGGATCTCCGCTTCGTCGCGCACGCCGCCCAGCGAGACGCGCGTGAACTTGCGGCCCAGCGCCTCGGCGATGCTCTGCCCCAGCGACGTCTTGCCCACGCCGGGCGGGCCCACGAAGCAGAGGATCGAGCCTTTGGCGTCGGGGTTCAGCGTGCGTACCGCGAGATACTCGAGGATCCGCTCCTTCACGGTCTTCAGGTCGTAGTGATCGCGGTCGAGGATCTCCCGCGCGGTCTTGAGGTCGAGCCGGTCCTCGCTGACGCGGCGCCACGGCAGCGACGCCAGCACGTCGACATAGGTGCGCGACACCTGGTATTCGGCCGACTGCGGCGACATCTGGCGCAGCCGCTTCAGCTCGCGCTCGGCGACCTTGGCCGCCTCGGCCGAGAGGCCGGCCTCCTCCAGCCGCTCGCCCAGCTCGTCCAGCTCGTCGTCGATCGCGTCTTCGCCGAGCTCCTGGCGGATCACCTGGAGCTGCTCGCGCAGCACGTACTCGCGCTGATTGCGGTCGAGCCGCGTCTTCACCTTCTCCTGGATCTGGGTGCCGACCTCGAGCACCTCCAGCTCCTGCATCAGAAACTCGGCCAGCCGCTCGAGGCGCCGGGTGACGTCGTCGATGGCGAGCAGCTCGGCCTTCGCGGGGAGCGCGAGGTCGAGGTTGGCGGCGATGAAGTCGGCGAGCTTGCCGGCCTCGGTGATGCCGGCCAGTACCTCGTGCAGCTCGGCGCCGAGATAGGGGGCGATGTCGATGACGCGCGAGAACTGCGCGATGACCGTGCGCTTCAGCGCCTCGGTGCGCGCGTCCTCCAGCAGGTTTTCGGTGAGCGGCTCGCACTCGGCCATCAGCCACTTGTCGCCCTGCGCGATGTCCTTGAGCCGCGCGCGCTCCAGCCCCTGGACCATCACGCGCACCGAGCCGTCGCCGAGCTTCAGCATCCGGACGATGGTGCCGAGCGTGCCGATCTCATAGAGCTGGTGCGGCAGCGTCGCCATCACGGCGCCTTCGGGCGGCTCGACGCCGGCGCCGCCGGCCGCGCGCACGATGCCGAGCAGCATGCGCTTCTCGCCCTGGATGACCTCGTCGATGAGCTGCACGGCCTTGGGATCGGTGATGGCCAGCGGCAGCACCACGTGGGGATAGACGACGAGCTGACCCAGCGGCAGGACGGGGAGACGATCCACTAGGTCACCCGCACGGACTGCGCGCCCGAGGAGCGGGGCGGCTGCTTGGTGAGACGGATCTCGAGAAAGCCGTGCTCGTAGGTCGCGCGGATCGTCGCCGGATCGACGACGACCGGGAGCCGAAAGCGGCGCTCGAACGGCCCGACCTGCACCTCCATCGCGTGGTAATGGCGGCGGCCCTCCTGGCGCGGCCGCCGCTCCCCCGCAACGCTGAGCACGTTGTCGTTCAGCTCGACGTGAAACTCCTCCGGCCGCATCCCCGCGATGTCCATGTGGACGATGAGCTCATCGTCGGTCTCGTAGACGTCGGTGCGCGGCTTCCATTTGGGCGACGCGACGAAACCGACCGGCCGGCCGTGCGCGACCTCATTGAAGTAGACGTCGAGCTCGTCCGCGAGATGGACGGTGAGGGAGCCGGAGCCGCGGGAGGGGCGCCCGGGGGGCGCATCGGAAGCCATGGAGCCCAAGATAACGCGCCGGGCGTTGCCGCGGGAACTGCAAGCCCGCCAGCGCCTTACGGCGCCGCGACGACGCTCGCCCATCCGATCGCGATCCCGGCGCTCGCATTCGTCCTCGCGTTGTTCCTGATGCCGGAGACGCGGCAGCACCGCATCTGGGGGGACGACGCGGCGGGATTGCGTCGCTAGCTGACCCGCGTGCGCCAGTGGACCGTCACGGTCGAGCCGTCGGCGATCAGCGCGGTGGCGGGGGTCGTGAGATGCCGCGCCAGCTCGAGGCCGCACAGCGCCGTGAGGTCGGCCTCGACCCGCACGTCCCGCGCCGCCCACACCGTCCAGCGCGGGTGCTCCACGCGGTACTCCAGCGTGTCGCTGCCGGGCTTGCCGTTGTAGCCCCAGTGCCGGATGGCGATGAACTCCTCGTGCGTCCGCGGCGCGGGCGGCGCGCCGGCCCCATCCGCGCGCCCGCCCACCGATTGCCAGCGACCGTCGAGGTGCCAGGCGTACCGCACCAGTGGGGGCCCCGGCGGAGCCCCGGTGACCTCGCTCGCCATCGGCACGACGACGTAGGGCTCGCGATACAGCAGCCGCGCCATCCCGCCGACGAGCTGGCGCGGCACGACCTCGCGAATGAAGACGACCGCCGAACGGACCTCCTCGGCCACCACGCGCCGCACGTAGAAGCGCAGGTTCACTTCCTCGAAGTCCTGGTGGAACGGCACGGGCGCGCCGAGCACCTTGGCTTCACGAAACTGGAAGCCGACGAGGCTGACATAGGTCTTGCCATGCCAGAAATCCAGCGTGGTGCCGGCGGGCACGCGGTCGACCAGCAGCGCGGGCTCGACCTCGTAATTCACCATCACGAGGTTGCGCCACTGCGCGTTGAGAAAGGGATAACTCGGCAGGTCCATGCTGCGGGGTTATACCCGCGGCCGATCATCCCTTCCATGTAGGCGAAGACTGAATCGCGCCCTTCCGCCAGCTTGGCGCGCGACTATGTTGTGCGCCATGCGTACGATCCGATCCGTTTGGATGCTCGCGCTGGCCGTGGCGGCCTGCGGCGGCGAGGGCGAGGGAGCCGGGGAGACCGACGGCGCGGCGCTCGCGCCCGATCTCATGAGCCCGGCGAGTCCCGCGTTTGCGGCGCAGGCGCCGGACAGCTTCCGCGCGCGCTTCGAGACCAGCACGGGCGAGTTCGTGATCGCCGTGCACCGCGCCTGGGCCCCGCACGGCGCCGACCGGTTCTACAACCTCGTACGGGCGGGCTACTACGACGGCGTCCGGTTCTTTCGCGTGATTCCCGGCTTCATGGCGCAGTTCGGCATCCACGGCGATCCGGAGGTGTCGGCCGCCTGGCGCGAGCAGTACATCCCCGACGACCCGGTGCTCCGCACGAACATCCGCGGCATGGTGTCGTTCGCCACCGCGGGGCCCGGTACGCGCACCACGCAGGTGTTCGTCAACTACCGGAACAACGACCGGCTCGACGCGATGGGGTTCGCGCCGTTTGGTCAGGTGATCGAGGGGATGGAGGTCGTGGACAGCCTGTACCGCGGCTACGGCGAGGGTCAGCCGCGCGGCCGCGGGCCGGCACAGATGCGGTTGCAGATCGAGGGCAACGAGTACATCGAGCGGCAGTTCCCGCGGCTCGACTACATCATCCGAGCGCGGATCGTGGCCGATAGCGCGCGCTGATCGCCACGACTCCGTCGTCGCGGGGGGCGTCCTCCGCGAAGCTCGCGCCATCGCACAGCACCGCCGCGATCCGCTCCGCCGCCAAGCCGTCCCAGCGCTCGATCACCGGCGGGCGCCGCGCCCCCCCCGGACCCGCCGCCCGCGCGGCGGCGAGCAGTGCCGCGCGCCGCGGGGCCACGAGGCGGTTGGTCCCCAGCGTGCACGTCACCGGCCGCTCGGTATTGGGGCGCAGCGTCAGACAGGGGATACCAAGGAACGACGTCTCCTCCTGGAGGCCGCCCGAATCGGTGATCACGAGCTCCGACCCGAGCACGAGATCCAGCATCGCCTCGTAGGACAGCGGATCGCGCAGCACCACGCCTGCCCCCGGACGCCAACCCAGCGTTTCGATCCGCGCGCGGGTGCGCGGATGCACGGCAAAGACGATCTGCCGCTCGCGGGCGAGCTCGGCCAACGCATCGAGCAGCTCGCGCAGCACGGCCGGGTCGTCGACGTTCGCCGGACGGTGGAGGGTGACGACGTAGTAGGGGGACGAGGGGGGAGGGCCTGCGACTCGTCCCCCATTCCCCGTGCCTCGTCTCCCCAGTACGGCGACCAGGCAGTCGATCATCACATTCCCCACGAAGTGAACCCGCTCGGAGGGGATGCCTTCGGCCTCGAGGTTCGCGCGCGCGTCGCGCGACGGCGTAAACAGCAGATCGGAGATTCGGTCGGTGAGCACCCGATTGATCTCCTCGGGCATCGACCGGTCGTGGCTGCGCAACCCCGCCTCGACGTGCCCGACCGGGAGACCGAGCTTGGCGGCGACGAGCGCGGCCGCCAGGGTGGAGTTCACGTCCCCGTACACCAGCACGATGTCGGGGCGCACCTCCAGGCAGACCGGCTCGAATCGCTGCATCACTGCCGCGGTCTGAGCCGCGTGCGTGCCCGAGCCGACCGTGAGGTGGAAGTCGGGCGGGGGGATGTCGAGGTCGTCCAGGAACGCGTCCGACATACCGCGGTCGTAGTGCTGCCCTGTGTGGACGATCACGTGCCGCACGAGACGGCGCCCCAGCGCGCGCGCCACGGGAGCCAGCTTCATGAAGTTGGGCCGCGCGCCGACGACCGAGAGGACGGTGCGCGCCGATGCCACCCGCATCACCCGGTCCCCGGCTCGCGACCGTTGATGAGCGGCTGGGGATCCGCCAGCCCGAAGCGCGCCAGTTGGGAGTGTTTCTCATCTACGCGCTGGGTGGTTTCGTCGGCTCCCAACAGGCCGCCGCAGCTGCTACACAGCCGGTCGCCCGCGTCGCCCGTGATGCGGCCCGCTGCCCTGTCGCGCTCGGCGAGCGGGATACGGGGCTCGGTCCGGCGCCGCTGCGCAGCCAGTGCTTGACAACGCCTGCACAACATCGTCGTCCCCCGGGTTCAAAATCGCCCGTTCACCTCTCAAGTTCCGGGCCGCGGACGCGCGCGATGTCGAGGTCGGGCGGGATGGTGCGACCATCGGCTGGCAGGGTCCCGGAGGCGGGCAGCATGGGCGGGCATGGGGGAAAAGAGCCCGGTCTCGGCACCGAGTGTAGCACGCGCTCCACACGCGTGGTGTCGTGCGGACACCACACATTCCGTTCCGCGCCTCGGCGCCGCGGCGCCCCGCGCGGCGGGCGGTGGGAACGCGGCGGGAGGAGCCCGGCGCGTTCCCGGTACAGCGTGTGGCAGCCTACCACCGGTGGGACTACTTCAGGTAGAAGATGATGCCGATCGGGAATGTGGCGAGGACGAATGAACTGCTCCCCTCATCGACATCGCGATACTGGGCCCCGATCTCGCCGAACGCCGCGACGCGATTCATCACGCGGACCCGCAGGCCGAATAGCCCTCGGCCCCGCCACGTCGGACCGTCGCCCGCAATTGAGCCGTTGACGACGCCGTACGTCGCGCCAAAGCCGACATACGGGGTGAGACGATCCGCCGCAGCGGCCTGAAACAACACGTCCACACCCAAGCCGTACTCCGTTACCTCTTGATCCCCGAACGCCCCATCGAACTTCAGCCATTCGAAGGAGAGCGCGGGCCGCAGGGCGAGTCCCGGCGACACATGCCATGTCACGCCCACCTCCGACGCGCCCAGGACGCGCGCGTTCACCCCCAAGGTGTGCTCTTGGGCCTGCACCTGCGGCACCGGCACGGCCGTCACGGCCGCGATGGCCATCCACCCTGCGCGACTCAGTAGCATGGTCCCCTCCTGGTGGGACGACGGTTGAGGAACGAGACGTCAGGTCAGTTCGCCGGCTCGAGACGTACGATGCGCCCGTCGGCCTCGTCGGTCAGCACGTAAATGAGACCATCGGGTCCCTGCCGCACGTCACGAATGCGATCGCCCAGGCGCTCGAGCAACCGTTCCTGCGCGATGACGCGCGCGCCATCCAGCTCGAGGCGAACGAGCAGCTCGTGCCCGAGCGCGCCCACGAACAGATCCCCCTGCCACGCCGGGAAACGGTCGGCGGTATAGAACATCAACCCGCTTGGCGCGATGGAGGGGTCCCAGTAATGAATCGGCTGTTCCATGCCGGCCTTCGCGGTCCCTTCGCCGATGCGCACGCCGGAATAATCGCGTCCGTAGGTGATCACGGGCCAGCCGTAGTTCTTGCCCTGCTCGGGCGCGTTGAGCTCGTCGCCGCCGCGCGCGCCGTGCTCGACCGTCCAGAGGGCGCCGGTCTCGGGGTGCAGCACCGCCCCCTGAATGTTGCGGTGCCCGTGCGACCAGATCTCCGGCCGACCCGGCTCGCTCCCGCTCACGCGCACGCGAATCACTTTGCCCTGCTGGCGACTCAGGTCCTGCACGTATTCGCGGCGCTGCCGGTCGCCCGTCGTAATGAAGAGATAACCGTCGGCCGTGAACGCGAGCCGTGAGCCGAAGTGGGCGCCGCCCGTGACCTTGGGCTGTTGGCGGAACACGACCTGCAGGTTTTCGAGGCGCGGGCGGGTGTCGAGGTCGGCCAGGCGCGCGCGGGCGGCGGCGGTGCCCGCGGTGCCGTTCTCACCGGGCTCGGCGTACGTCAGGTAGATCATGCGGCTGCGCGCGAAGTCGGGCGCGAGCGCCACGTCGAGCAGGCCGCCCTGCCCTTCCGCGAACACCGCGGGCACGCCGTCGAGCGGCGCCGACAGCCGCCCATCCTTCCCGACGATGCGCAGCCGCCCGGCGCGCTCCGTCACCAGCATGTGCCCGTCCGGCAGAAACGCGAGCCCCCAGGGATGCTCGAGACCCTCCGCGACGGTGACGACGCGGAACGAGTGGAACTGCGAGGTGAAATGATCGCCCGCGGACTGCGACTGGGCGCAGGCGGTGGAGGCGAGCGCGATGGCGAGCGCGAAGCGGAGTGGAATCATGGCGATAGAGTACTGCGGGCCGCTGCGCCGCACAAACTCAGAACCAGACCCGACGATCCATCGCGATGAAATAGACCGTGTAGAACGCGATCCACAATGCAACGAGCAGCGCGATCCAGACGCTGGGGCGTGCCGCGATGCTGCGCTGCGCCGCAACGCGCACAGCGACGGCGAGCAGATACGTCGGCGCGATGCGCACGATGCGGGCGAAAACGGTCCAGACCAGGGCCGCGGCGAGCGGGATCGCCTGCACGGACGCGACCGCGGCGTACACTTTGAGGGGAATGCCGCCGAGCACGAGCCAGGGCGTATAGGGCAGCCCCGTGCCGAGTTGGCGATCCACGGCGCCGAGCATGCCGGGGGGAATGCCGGGGACCGCCTCAACGAACGGCACGACGGCCGCGCCCAGCAGCGCGCCGAGCCCGTAGATCGTCGCGACGGCCGCGAGCGAGCCGGCGATCGAGGCAAGCCAGGCCATCGCGCCGGCCCGCAGGGAGAACAGCGTGGCGAAGCTGACGTAGACGTCGGGCACGATGAAGAAGCACACGCCTTCGGCGTAGCCCCACCAGAAACCCACCGCCCGCGCCACGCGCTCGTCGCGCGCGGCCTCAGGCCACCGCTCACCGAACGACATCGGCGCGCCGGAAGCCGAGGTAGAGCACGATGAGGGCGGCGGCCTGGACGACGTGATAGACCGCGTTGTGATCGAAATACGTGGGATGCAGCCCCACCGCTGCGCGCTGCAACACGGCCGCGACGATCGAGAGGCCGAGGCCCGCGGCGATGAGCGCCCACGGCCGGCTGTGCCGGCGCAGGGCCTCGAGGGCGGCGACGACGAACGCCACGAGCACGGCCGGGCCGTAGAAGCGGACGATGGTGCGGAACGAGTCGTCGACGAACACGACCGCAGCGGCGAAGACGACGGCGTAGCCCGCCACGACTCCGCGCTGCGCCCGCGGGCTCAGCACCCGCGCGCGCAGCGACAGCGCGATCGACAGCAGCATCGCCGTGACGACCACGATCGACAGCGCGACGGCCAGCCAGACGGTCCTCGCGGCACCGCCGCCGTGGAACACGGCGCCGAAGAATGCCGCGCTCGCGAGCCCCGCCATGAGCAGGGCGGGCCGCGGCTCGGCGGGCGCCGCCCGGCGCAGCCGCCAGGCGAAGACGGCCGCCAGCACCGCCAGCGCGAGATCCGTGAAGACGACGTCGGGGTCGGTGATGCGAATCACGATCCCCGCATCCGGCGCGCGAGGAGCGGCTGGTCGGAGATCACGCCGTACGGCTCGAGGTCGAGCGCGCGCCGGATGTGCGTCGAGTCGTTCGGCGTCCAGATGAACACCGGCCATCCTTTGGCGATGAGCCGCCGCGTGACGGCCGGGTCGACTTCGTGGTTGATGCTGAGCAGGTCGGGCTTGACCAGCTTGCGGATGGCGCGACGGATCCACTCCTGCCGCACGGGCCACGGCAGGTCCACGCGATCTTCCGGCTTGATCTCGGCGAGGAGCTCGGGATTCCAGTTGGTGTCCATGAAGATGAGCGCCGTACGGACGCGCGGGTCGAGGCGCTTGAGGCGGTACAGCACCAGCGGGTTGAACGAGCTGAGCACGACGTGCTCGTGCGCCTGATAGCGCTGGATGATCTCGACGGCGCGCGCCTCGATGCCCGTCGCGCCCATCCCGGGCACCTTCAGCTCCACCATCAGGATGCCGCGTCCCTGCGTGGCGCGCACGAAGTCCTCGAACGTGCGGACGTAGGCGCCCGCGAGCCGCGAGTCGAATGTGGGCCCGAGGTCGAGCGCGAGCATCTCGGCGCGCGTCTTGTCCCGCACGCGCCCGGTGCCGTCGGTCAGCCGCTCGACCGACAGATCGTGGAAGATCACGAGCGCGCTGTCACGGGTGAATTGACCGTCCACGTCCACGCCGTCCATCCCGGCCGCGAGCGCGCGCTCCGCGGCGTACAGGCTGTTGTCGGGTCCGTGCACGCCGAACCCGCGATGCGCGAAGATCAGCGGGCGCGGCGGAAACGTGACGAGCGTCCCGCCGTAGCGGGGCTCGTAGCCGAAGCAGTAGCCGGCCGCGAGCAGCAGCACTCCGCCGAGGCCGGCGAGCACGGCGCGCCGTCTAGCGCGCACGGCCGTAGCGCTCGTAGAACTGGCTCGTGAACAGCTCCGCGGGATCGTAGAAGCGCTTGCGCGCGAACGCCCGCTGCGCGTTGGGATAGGCGCGGTGGAGCTGCTCGTCCGACGGATAGAGCTGATAGGTGAGATAGTACGTGCCGTCGAACGCGAGTGCCGCATCCACCAGCTCTCGCGTGACCGCCTGCGCGTGCGCCTGCGCCTCGGCGGACAGCCCCACGGTGCTCATCTGGATGATCGCGAACGCCGGCCGCCGTGGGGCGTAGGCGAGCGCGGGCGTCGCATTGGGCGAGACGTAGCGGACGGTCGAGCTGAGCACGTTCATCTCGCCGCGCCGCAGGATCTCGCGGAACCGATCCATGAAGGGGACGAAGTGCTCGACCGGGACGTAGTACTCCTGGAGGATGTCGGTGTCGCGGCGCGAGTGATAGTCGAGCAGCGCGAGCGGGGCGAGCGGCGGCCGCATGGCATTGTTGCGCGACACGACGCGCGTCGCGCCCACCCCGGTTCCGAGCTCGATCTGTTTCTGCAGCGACCAGCGCCACGCCTTGGCCCAGTCGAAGCGGCGCGACAGGCCGAAGACGAAGCGGTCCCGCAGCACGTGCGCTTCCTCCGTCAGCGCGAACGAGCCGGTCTGGCCGG